>CAZPXJ010000112.1:0-9627 GCA_964590855.1 uncultured archaeon | reverse complement strand
CCATGGAACAGGATTACCGTCCTTATCTAAATGATACAACATTGTTTGAGACTGGAAATCCATATGATTCAGAACATAAGTTTATGGCATATAATGACACTGGGGATTATACTGGGCTTATCGGTTTTTATGGTACAAGTTTTGATGCAAATGATGGGTTAAGCTGGAAAGGACCAGCAATTGTTTATGTTGCATTTTACATTTATAACCCTACATTGGATGATATGGATGTTCAATTGTTCTACCAATGTGATGACCACGCAAAATTGTATTCCGATGGACAAGCTCTTGCGATAACTGATCCAAGTTGGAATAAATGGACAAGTACTGGCTATGACTTTACACTTGAACCAGGATATACATATTTCTTGATGAAATGTCATGATACAGGTGGAAATTTCGATAGCCAAGTTCTATTCGTAGATTCAGGTGAAACTGATCAAATGGAATTGTTACAATCACGTTGGCCAGTATTTGCACCTGCACCACAAAATCCTACAGACCCAGATGCTTTGAGATATAGAGTATCACCTGATGATACAGGAACAAGTACAGCAACTTTCCCAGGTCCTGGTTATTCCCCTCAGAAATGGTTTGTTTTAGGTAGAGTCATTCCAGGAGTAAATGCACAAAAAACAGGTAATATGTTAGTTGATTATTTAGCTCTGAATGGATATGATACTGAAGAATTATACAGACCGTTTGTTGGTTCTGGAGATACATTTGCCACTGATGTAGGAACAGAAACTGGAAATGAATTTATGGCATATATGGATGCAGGAAATCAAATTGGTGTTTTAGATTTTATTCCAGGTAGGTTTGATCAAGGGGATACATTTGGATGGAGTGCTAGAGGTATTGCTTATGCTGCCACATATATATACAATCCTGGATCAGCTGCGGATGTCTCAATAGCTTGCCAATCAGATGATTATTTCATTCTATGGGTAAATGGTGCTACTATTTACAATGGTACAGAAACTTCATTAAGTTGGAATGCATGGTGTCCATCTCAGAATATTACTTTGAATCCTGGACTCAACTACATCTTAGTTAAGAGTGGAGATAAAGGAGGAAATTGGGATGTAAATCTTATCCTTCAAGATGTTGGCACAGAAGATGACTTGAGTACATTTACTGCTGTTTGGCCTGACACAGATCCAATTCTAACACCGCAATTGAACTTCAAGGAAAACAATGAAGACAGTAAGATTATAGTTCAAATTGAACCCAAAGAAGAAGTTTCCACTATTCTTTTCCAAGAAGACTCAAAGCTAGAAATAGCTATTCAAAATTTCATTTCTATTCGAAAAGAAGTGTATTCTAGAGATTACTAGAATACTTTCTAAATTTTTTTTTTCTAAAATCACGTTCCTGTAAATAGTGTTTCTAACACGGGTTCAATGAAGTTGTCCAAAAACATCATTATTACAAAACCTACTATTACTCCATATGTGACTTGCCTTGCATGTTTTTTCCCATGCATTTCAGGAATTATCTCGTCGACTACTACAAAAATCATCGCACCAGCTGCAAAAGCCATTCCAAATCCTAAGAAAAATTGAGCAGTAGAAACTGCAGCTACGCCAATAACAGCTCCAATTGGTTCAACAAGACCAGTTAAAGCTGCAATTGCAAAAGCTTTCTTTTTTGAATATCCTTCTCTTAGTAAAGGCATAGCAACAGCTGTTCCCTCTGGAATATTTTGAAGTCCAATTGCAATAGCCACAACAGAACCACCAGAAATATCTCCATTTCCAAAGCTTACTCCAACAGCTAAACCTTCTGGGAAATTATGAATAGTTATAGCGATTATAAATAACCAAGTAGCAGCTAGTCTTTTGTTAATCTTCCCTTCAGGTCCAGCAATAAAATGTTCATGAGGTGCCCATTTATCAACTAAATCAATAAAAATTACTCCTACAAGAACCCCAAACGTTACAACCCAAATGCTTTCCAATTGGAATCTAGGTTCAGTCACAACACGTTCAAGATTTAGATTATTCAAGGCTTGATTGAAAGCTGAAAAATTAAATTGGGAACCAAAAACTAATGGATCAAGGTTTAAGGCTGGAACTAGTAAACTAAATGCTGACGCAGCTAGCATAACTCCTGCAGCAAATCCTAGAAGAAGATCAAGAGTTTTATCACTGATATCTTTTTTAAAGAATGCTGGAATGGCACCTAGAGCTGTAGCTAGACCAGCACCTAAAGATGCACCGGTTCCTATTAAGATAATCTGCCATATTTCCATAAATATCACTTTATAAGTTAAATTCTGGTTTTACTTCATTAAGAATATTTTGTATAACAAAAAATAGTGGTTTTCATGAGAAAATTATACATTCTTAGGTTTTCAATTGCTTAATTTTATAAATGTTGTAGTGAATTTTCTAGTTGATAATAATGTTGAACATAGAAGAAACCAAATCGGAGCAAATTGAGGATCTCTTAGTTTATGATCCATTTGCTGAAATTCGTTCTACTGTACGTATACGAAGAGCTGGTTCTTGGTACAACATTAGTCTAATTGATATCAACGATAACCCACTCTATGATTATACTCTAATTTGTGTTCATGGATGGGGATCATCCTGCTTGAACTACAGATACTTAATGAAATATCTAAGTCCATATTTCAGAATCGTTGCTTATGATCTAAAAGGTCATGGTGAATCTGCAAAGGATGATGATAGCTATGATTTAGGAATGTTTACAGAAGAACTAGCTCAGATGATCGATCAAATACAACCAAAGAATCTGGTTCTTATCGGTCACTCAATGGGGACTGCAATTGTAATGAATTATCTTTCATTGAATCAATCTAGAGTAAAAGCAGCTGTTATTCTTTCAGGTGCAGCGAATTTCCGTGAACCTTTGCCAAAAATATTTCCTTGGTTACTATTTAGAATGGATGAGAAAATAAAGAAGATAATTGTATCATTTGCTATGTCCTTCACAAGTTCAAAGAGTGTTCCAATAGAGTTAAAAAATGCTTTAAAAGAACAAATTGCTAGAGTTCCATATCATGTAATGAGAAAATCTCTTCTAAACACAGTTTTTGCATGGAAAAGAGCTGAAAACTTGAAGAAAATCAAAACTCCAACTTTGCTAATGGTTGGTGATAAGGATATATTAATCAAAATTAGACATGCTATTGAATTGAGTGCATTGCTGCCCAATTCACGATTGATAATTTTACCTGATTCTAAGCATGATATTCTTCTAGATAAAGGGATTGATGTTTCCAATTTAATAGAAGAATTTCTGGAATTTCAGATGGATCTAGAAAGAATTAAAGAGTACTAAGATTTACCATTTCATTGCAAATGGTTCTTTTCCTCTAATTATTTGCACTATGTCATAGATTACTCCTCCAAAAAGTAATCCTCCAGTAAAGAGATAGATAAAACCAAACTTCTTTTTACCAATATAAAATCTATGCATTCCTAAGAAACCAAAAAATATACAGAGTATTAATGCTGAAGTGCGATAAAGTTCTTCTCTTTTGTAGTCCATCCATTCTATCTTATTCATAATTATGTCAGTGTTCAATTTACTATATACATCTCTCTTAGAACCAATATTGGCGAATCTGATAATAAACCATTCAAAGGAGAACTTGAAATTAACCTTACTCCATAATTTAACAAGAAGATGGTAAGTAAAGACTATGTATATACAAATTAGCAAAACATAGCCTTCTTGACCAAAAGGTAATTTCTGATTTACTAAATTAATATCTGTTAATAGAAAGCTGAGAATCCATCTTGGGAAAAGAGAAAATATCTGTAAAGAAAAAATAGAAAGAGAGATCATCCCCCAAAGACGCATAAATCGAACCATCTTTTTATTCGCAAATTTCTCAGGATTTCCTCTATATTCTACTTTGTAAAGAATAAAAGAGATAAGTCCAACCCATGCTCCCATTAATATCAGGAAATAAGTCATTGTTGGTCTAAACCAAGTAAAGTCAAAAGGTAAGCCAACAGCTATAAGAATCCCTCCTAGAGCGATAAATGAAAGAGCAGTCATTGCACCATAAAAAGGAAGTCTCTTTGGTGGATTATCTTCTTTTCCTAAGATTGTTCCGATTAAGGCCCCCAGAAAAGAGGTTGATAGAAACGGAAAGAGTGGTTCCAAATCACCTGCAAGTAAGGTGAAGAAACTAGCCTTGAAAGTTCCTATCCTAAATTGGTCAGTTTCACTCGGCCAACGAAAACTAGTGAAATACTTTCTGTGAATTCCTACATTAGTAGTGATGCTGAAGTTATAATACCCTCCCCAATTCATATTATCAGACCAGTTCCAAATCAATGGACTAACTGCAATTATTACAACAACTAGAATAGCAAATATAATGATATTACGTTTTGTTTTCTTGTAACCTCCATTTCTTATCATTAGAAATTGAACGATTGCAGTAATAATCATACACCAACCTATAGTATGCAAGGTTTCCATCATAAAGAAGGATCTACCAATAGCAGTCTGAAGAAAACTTTGAGTAGTCCAATTTCCAGTTCTCAAACCTTTTCCTAAATAACCATAATAACCAAACCATCCATCTGTGAGTACTGCTGCAAATAAAATTCCTAAACCATTTAGAACTTGTTTAAGTAAGATTTGAATAGGTCTATGACCTCTTAATGCTCGTTTACACATTGCTAAGGAATTTACAATAGCTGAGATAATTAGAAAATATCCTGCCCATCCAGAGAGGAACGCCATCAATACTACACTCAATATCACTAGCACATTCATCTGTAATAATTGATCAATGTTTGTTGCCCAACCTATATCATAGAGATGTTGAATAGAGTGTAAGAAAACCATCAAGAAAATTGCTAAACCTCTTTGAAAATCTAAACTACCAAGTCTTTTCATGACAGCTGTTTCTGCTAAATTTGTTCCTTTAACTTCTGATTTACTTGCTTCTGATGATGACATAAATTTCACCTGATTATCTTTACTAACGGAAGGTCATTACAGTCACTTGGTTATAAATCTGAGTGTATGAAAATGGTTCAAAATAATCAACAGAATTAACAAGGAACAAGTTAGTGGGGTAAAATAACGTAATTATCGGTAGTTCTTCATAAAGAATATCTTGCATTCTTATTATATCGTTATAAATATCTATGTATTTGGTTTCATAGAGATAACCCGAATGAGCGACATCAAAACTTGCATTAGTAAATTGACAGAAATTTTGTGAATATGGGTAACATGAACAAGTAAACCATTTACCTGGATTCCACTCTATATCCCATGGAATATTCAAGATACATAAATCAAAACCGCCTTGATCATAAGTTAGTATATATTCATATTCCATTAATTGATAATTCCAGGTTCTTCTATCGTCATAGAATGATACAACACAGGGCTTATACCTATTTCTGGAAAATTTCAGAAGGATAAATACTATATCCTGGGCATCGAGCATCGCTATAAAGACTGATAATATTTATCTCAAAGAAATAATCTTTATCATCTAAAATCTTTGCATTAACTGATATTGTAGATAAAAAGAATAAAAACAACAAACCTAAACTTAATTGTCCTCTCTTCAGTTGAATCAAAATATAGTAACGCTAAAGCTCTAATAAGGTTAATCCTGACATTTTAATCACTAAAATAGATGTTGAATCTGTTAAGAATTTCATTAAAGCGTTTTCTAGTGTTTGCTTCCAATTAGCAAAATTCAAAAACACTCTATTATAGATGAAGTCATGCAAAAGGAAATTATATCCTGGGACTTGTCTGAACTTTACAAGAGTATAGAAGATCCTCGTATCAAGGATGATATGAAGATTATCGAGAGATTAGCTAAGGACTTTAGAACAGATGTAAAGGGGAAATTAAGGAACGAAGATTTAACCGCATCTAAGTTGGCAGATTATTTCAAACTATATGAGGAAATTGCTGAAGCTAACTTCTATCTTAGTCTGTTTGCATCACTAACATACTCTACAACCTCTTTAGATGATGAAGTAAAAAATATCCATTCGAAAATACAAGAATTTAGTTCAAGTATAGAAGAGAACTTGATATTTTTTGAAATTGAACTCAATGAAATAGACGATTCAAAATTCAAAGAATTACTAGAATCAGAAGAATTGAGTAATTACACTCATCAAATGGAATATACTAGAAGGAAGAAGGATCATCAACTTTCTGAGAAGGAAGAACAGATTATACTTATGAAAAATATTACAGGTCAAGAAGGTTTTATCAAACTCTACGGAGAAATAGAGAGTAGTTTTACTTATGAGTTTGAATACGAAGGTGAAACTAAGATTTACACAACCTCTGAACTGTTTTCATACATGTATAACCCAGATAAAGAAGTAAGAAAAAGAGCATTGAAAGCAATTGTAACAAAATATCTAGAGAATGAGCTGACCTTTGTTCATGTTTACAACAATGTCATAAAAGATTGGCAATTGGAAAATAGAAGAAGGAATTATGAGGAACCAATCTCTAGAAGAAATCTTTCCAATGAAGTAAGTGATAAGGCAGTAGAAACGCTAGGAGAAGTTACTTCTGAGAGTAATAAGATAGTTGAGAAATACTACAATCTCAAGAAAAAGATGCTCGATTTAGATGAATTGAGAATGTCAGATATTTATGCTCCAGTAGGTGAGGTAGAGAAAAAATATACCTATGAAGAAGCAGTAGAACTAATACGTGCAGCTGATGCAGGATTTGATGAAAGTTTTGCTTTTTTAGTAGATGAAATGTATAAGAGAAAGCACATTGATGTTACACCAAGAAAAGGAAAACAAGGAGGAGCTTATTGTAGTTATGGTAAACAGAAGAAATACCCATATGTTTTCGTCAATTTCACCGGTAATATTGATTCTGTGTTGACCTTAGCACATGAACTAGGTCATGCAATTCATCATTATAACATTCAACAAACACAAACTATGGTAAATATAGGATCATCATTACCTGTTGCTGAGATTGCTTCTGTATTCAATGAGATGATAGCTTTTGATTATTTAATGAAGCAAGACCTCTCTAAAGAAGAAAAAATCATCTTGCTAGCCAATCATATAGAGAGTAATTTTGCAACATCTCATAGGCAGAATGCTTTCTACCATTTTGAAAAGAGATTACATGATCTGATGAAAACCAAATTACCTACTGCTCAAGATTACAAGGATATCCATGTTGATGAGATGGAGAAGATGTTCGGCAATGCAGTATCGCATATAAAAGAGGATTATTCTAGTTATTGGAGCGTTGTAAGTCACTTTATCCATGTACCTTTCTACGTCTATGCATACAATATGTCTAACCTATTGGTTATAGCACTTTATCAAATGTATTTGGAACAACAAAAAGAATTCGTACCTAAGTTCATAGATTTGTTGTCTGTTGGAACATCAAGAACACCTGCAGAGATGTTAGCAGAAATGAACATAGATCTGGATGATTCAACTTTCTGGCAAAAAGGTATAGATTATCTATCCTCAAAAATTGATGAATTGGAAAAGTTAGTCAGCTAATTTGAAAAGAGCAAAAATTTGATAAAAGAGGATTTCTTCTTCTTTTTCATGAAGCTTACGGATTTCCATTCTCATACTTATCTTTCTGATGGAGTACTGGTCCCTGCAGAGCATTTGAGGAGACTTGTTGTACAAGGTTTAGATGCAGTAGCGATAACTGATCATGTTGATTCTAGTACAATTGATTTTGTTCTTGATTCGCTAGATAAAATCAGATTCGATTTTGAAGAATATATAACTTTCCTACCTGGTGTAGAGATAACTCATGTTCCACCTTCACAAATCCCTATACTGGCTAGAAAAGCTAAACAAAAGAATTTTCTTGTTGTAGTACATGGAGAAACAATCATGGAACCAGTGATGCCTGGAACCAACGAGGCAGCAGTAAAATGTTCAGATGTTGATATACTCGCTCATCCTGGGATGCTTACTTTCAAAGAAGCTAAATGGGCAAAGGATAATGAAGTATTTCTAGAAATTACTACAAGAGGTGCTCACGGTTTAACTAATGGTTTAGTAGCTGACATGGCAATGAAAGCTGGATCTAAAATGGTGGTTAATACAGATTCTCATTCACCAAGAGATTTCCTTACTCATGACCTTAGAGAAAAAACAGCACTTGGAGCAAGAATACCTAGAAATATGTTTGAAGAGATATTCGTTGATAACCCAGAGGAAATCATAAAGCGAATAATTAAATGAAGTGTTCAAAATGGTTGAGAAATTCCAATTAGGTGAGAAATCAATAGTTGCCAGGCATAAAAAAAGGACACTCACTTTTAGAATATTTAACAAAGTGATGAATGGAGTTTTCATATTTTTATACAAAATCTATCTTCTACCACTTTTTAGGATAGGTAATAAAATGGTACTAGTACACACTATAGGTAGAAAAACAGGAAAGAAAAGAACAACACCAACATTAATCTTTACATTCTATACAGGAAGATTTACCTTGTATGTAGCAAGAGGAATGAAAGCTCATTGGTTGAAAAACATTTTAGCAACAGAAGATCAAATAATCAAGATACAGAAAGGTTTCAAAAAATGGAAAATGAAAGCTACACTGATTGAAGATCAAGCTGAGAAATCTCAGCACTTAAGATTCTATTTTGATGAATTTCCAGTAGCTAAGAGTATCTTTGGATATGATAAGAAGAAGCACGGAAATGTCTTTGAAACTGAAGAATACGCAGAAATTCTCAAATTAATTGAATTTGTACAACTCTTACCTGTTATAGAGTTGTAGATTCAGCTATTTCTTTAGCCTCATCTAAGCACAGTTTTAGAAGATCAAATCCATTAGAGATTACTCTTCTCAAAGATTGTGTATTTGTAAAACCTTCCATAAATGAAATCCATCCCTCATAGTAGTAATCTTTGTAACTTTCAGATATCAGATGGAAGCCATATTTTTCAAGTTCTTCTGAAATAGAGGTTCTGTTCATTTCCCATAAAGATAGAGGATCATCTGAAGATTGTGTTAGGATTCTTACTGGAGCAGGAGATACCCTCCAATTTAATCTTCGTGCAAGTGCCCAAAGATCTAATCCCGTTCTATCTACCATGGACATAGGGAGAGTTCGTAGAAATTCTTCTAAATCAAGCAGATTCTTTAGATCTATCTCTTTGATTACATCATTTGAAGGATTTGCTCCTAAAACTGGTTTACCAAAGATAGGAGTTATTCCAGTTTTCCTAGGATGTATAAAGTTGACCTTATCAATTAACTGATCTATCCTGATTATTTGAGGTCTTGGTAAGTGAAAATAATTGGGATTTCTTTCTGTGAATTTAGTCTCATATTTTTCAGAGATATTTACGGATTCATGAAAAGAATTATAATCATCCAAGAAGCTTGAGTGCTCATTCACCTTGATATGAATATCTACATCACTGAGAACAGGAACATAATCAATGTAGCTAATCCATTCTTTAGTAGCTGAACCCTTAGCATAAGCAAATTCTATGGATTTAGAGTAATTTTTTTCAAAAATCTCTTTCCAAATATCTAGACAAGAATCAACTTCTTTTCTTGCTTGTTTCATATACTCAGAATGTTCACTCATGCTAGCAATTTTATCAAGTGATATTTATTGTATTGTAT
>CAZPXJ010000111.1:0-9874 GCA_964590855.1 uncultured archaeon | reverse complement strand
AGGAATGATTTTGTTAATCTCTTTAGCATCATAGTTGGAGCTGGATTTGCAGTGGTCAGTTACTTAATCTTCTTATTATTCTAGTTTATTTCTTGTCTTTCAAACACTCAATTCCAGGCAGAAGAGCACCTTTCATTATTTCTAAACTTGCTCCACCACCTGTGGAAATAAATGAAACCTTATCCTGAAGATCATATTTTTCAAATGCAGCAGCACTATCTCCACCTCCCACAATTGTATGAATCTTATTCTTTACCAGAAATTCAGCAATTTCCTTAGTTCCTTTTTCAAACTCTTCTTTCTCAAATATCCCCATTGGACCATTCCAAAAAACTTGATTTGAATCCATCAGAATTTCTTTGTATTTTGCAATAGTCTTTGTACCAATATCAACACCTATGTCCGTCTCATTTATATTCTCAATTGTTACCTCCTCTACTCTACTAGGAGATTCAATATTATCACAAACAATAACATCTTTTGGAAGGAAAATTCGTGTTCCCATAGAATCTTTAGTTAGATAATCTTTCACTTCACCAAGCTTTGTTTCATCCTTAATCGATTGGCCTATAGAGTAACCTTTTGCTAAAAGGAATGTATATGCCATTCCACCACCAATTATAATGTTATCAGCTAGCCCAAGAAGATATTGAATAACATCTAGCTTATCTTTTACCTTTGCTCCTCCCAGTATCACAGTAAAAGGTCTCTTTGGATTTTCTAAACTTTCAGTAAGATATTCCAACTCTTTCTTCATTAAGAAACCATAACCATTTTCTTTGAGATAAGAACAGACTCCATATGTTGAGGAGTTTTTTCTATGAGCTGTAGCGAATGCATCAGTGATATAAACATCTGCAAGCTTGGAAAGTGCATGAGAAAAAGCGTCATTGTTTTCTTCTTCTCCCGAATGAAAACGAGAATTTTCTAATAAGAGTATCTCTCCTTTTTGAAGCTCTAAGACCATTTTTTCTACTTCTGAACCTACACAATCTTCTGCTTTGTAGATAGTTGTTAATGGTAAGAGTTCCTGAAGTTTTTTAAAAACAGGATCAAGACTCAACTCTTTTACCACTTTCCCTTTAGGTCGTCCTAAATGGGAGATAAGTATAATTCTGCAATTCATTTCTATTAAATAGTTGATGGTGGGTAATGATCTCTCGATTCTTTGTGAATCAGTAATCTCTCCTTGTTTATCTAAAGGAACATTAAAATCAACTCTCAAAAGTACCCTTTTGTTCTTTAATTTGATATCATAAATCGAGCTTTTCTCTCTAAATTTGAGTATATTGGAGAAGTCTCTCTCAACAATTAGGAAATCTTTTTTTGGATTATTCGCTAACACACCATATACCTCCAATGTTTACTAAATTCTGTATTGAATAGTAAGAAATTAGTTATAGGATTAAAAAAGTTAGTCTACAACACCATTTTATCTATCACAAAGCATACAAACTAGAAGGAGAATATCAGCCTATGAGTAATGAATCTGAAGAATATACCATCATCAAACTCAAAATAGCTACAAAAGATAATGTCAAAACAATTATTGATATCTGGGAAGAAGTAATTAGCTGGCATTCAAGTTTTGATGATGATTTTACTCTTGATCAAGATGGTAGAGCTAATTTTGCTTTTATGATTTCCAAAGCAGTTCATGATTCGACACAAATTGTTTATCTTGCAAGAAAAAATAATGAAATAATTGGTTTTCTCTTTGGATATGTAAAAAAGCATTCGGGATTTTTCAAAAAAAGAACCATTGCCCACATCTCAGATATAGCTGTAATTAAAGAGTTTAGAAGAACGGGGGTAGGCTCAGCTTTAATGAATAAATTTGAGCAAGAGTTTGCTCGTGTAAACAAAGCAGATGAATTATCATTATATGTTCATTCAAAGAATAAAAAAGGAATCGATTTTTACAATAAAATAGGATTTGATATTAAACTCCATTCTATGAGAAAGAAATTACAGTCAGGGGATTAGCAGACCCAAAGCTAAATGATTAGTTGGTTGATAGTTCTTTTCTGTTTCTGTTTTCTGAAAACCCATTCCTACTCCTATTGAAGACAAAGGTATCTGAACAGAACCTTCCATAACCTCAAGAATAACCTCTATTTTTGATTTTGGGATTATTACTTCTTCCAATTCAAAATAATACTCTTTTGCTTCGTGTGGTAAAAAATCCTTCTCAAACACTTTCTCAGAATCAATATGAAGTTTAATTTTGACGAAAGTATTTTTTTCAAAAGAAATGATATTAACACATGTTCCTTTAATTCCTACACTAAACAGTAAAGCAGAAAATATTTGTTTCACAGCAGAGATCTTACTTCCTATCTCTTTGATCGATTCTAAAGTATCTTCAGGAGTGTAACCCCATATTGTTGACAACAATTATCACCACTTCTATTTAGAAATACAAAAAATCCTATATAAATTTGGTAGTTATCTAATTGAAAGTTAAAATAAAGAAAAAGGAAAAAAGAAAGTTAGATTACTTTCTTCTCATGATTGCGTAGATAACACCAAGGGCTGCCATTGGAACAATAAACCATGCTGATGTAGCATCAGGTTCTGGGAATGGTAGTAACCAGTTAAGAATGTTATTTACAACAACTTGACCAAATTGAACTCCACCGTTATAAACGCCGTTTTCAGTTCTTTGGTCATACATGTATTTGTAGTCGGAATAGATTGCTTCACCAGATGCAACAATGTGGCTGTCCATTTCAATTAAATGTTCATATACTAAAGCTGGATAGTCACCTGTAGTAGCATCATAAGCATATATATCTAATTCATTATCACTTACATCAGAATCATCAGCAGTTGCGTTTTCACTGAATCTCATTAAAGTCCAGACTCTTTCTGGGAAGATAGATACACCTAATCTCAAATCTTTAACTACTGTTGTTGGATCATTGGCTACATAACCAACAATTGAACAGGGTCCATGAAATACTGCACCTGCTGTACAATCTTGAGATGCATTCAATACTGGATATGTATCATACAATGGATCGCCTAAACCGAAGTATGGGGCGCATGCTCTGTATGCAGCACCATCATTAAAGTCAGGATCAGATATAGAAGTAGCATCCAATCTTATAATAGCTCCAGTTGCATTCAAAACATTGTTAATTCTTGATTCATCAAATAATCCTGCATAGTCTGAATCACCAGCTACCCAGAGTAATTTGTTTCCGAGTTCCATCCAGGCTGCAATTTCTGCGACTTCAGCATCAGTCCAGTTTGCACCAGAGTCTGCTTCTGTCAAGAAAAGTGCGTCTAAATCAGTTGGTAATTCCCATGTTTGATTGATGTATAGGACAGTGTTACCAGCAGCTGTCAAGTTAGCTACGATGTTTTTAACATCGTTTGCATGATAACCTCCGTGATAGATATCGAAAGCTATGTAAGCACCTTCAAATTCTATTCCAGAAACAACAGCTTGAGTTTGTGTCATGCCAGCAATCATTCCCACAATTAGAATTAAGCTGAAAATATATTTTCTTTTCATTTTATTTCACCGTGCACAAGTGTGCATTAATTAAGAGAATCTTCTCTATTTTAAACTTTTCTGCTTAAAGGATTGAAATGGACTTTCCGACAAAAATACCTTAAATTCAACATGAACTCATCAACGTTAAATTATTTCAATAATTGGAATGGATGGGGATATCTCTTGATTCCTAAGCTTCAGCACCCTAGAATATTACGTATGTTTATATTGAAAATTTTGATAATGAGAATTGAGGAATAACTGTCGATGTACAGTACTTCATTGATGAAATTCGAATTACTAAATAGTGGTTAACATATGATTGAGGTATTTCATGTAAGAAATAATCGCATTCAACCAATTTCCCTAGACAAACCCGCAGAGGTAGGAGACACAATTTTAATCTCTGGTAAGCAGGAAGCTATCCCGTTTGTTCAAGCAAAGAGAGATCAAAAATTACACGTTCTTTTTATTTCTCCAATAGGTACTATTATCGATTCTGATCAAGTACGGTTGGATGATACAGGGTTAAAACGAATTTATACATTTCCTATTACTCCTGATTTGTTTTCTGGTACTTATGTTCTCCAGATAGATGGTGATTTCAAGCTTCGAGAGAAAATAAATATTCGCACTAGTAAGCATTTAATTTATCGCTGGATACTCTATTATGGTGTTCAGATAACCAATCCAAACAGTTATCCCATCAATAATTTTGTTATTGATATTGCTCTTCCTCCAAACATTTCCCCTACCCAAAATATCACCGAGGTTTGTTGTAATTACAAACCATCTAAACTTATAACAGATAAAGAAGGAAATAGGTGGTTAAGATTTTACTTCCATCAAGTTAACCCTGAAGAAAAAATCACTGTTTCTTATAGAGCTTTAATCATTACTCGATTGATTTCTTATGATATTACTCGAATTAAAGGGGAAGAAAAGGATAGTTCGAAATTCTATCCTGAAACTTATAGAAATTATACTAAATCAGAAAAGTTTATTGAATCTGATCATAACAAAATAAGGTCAGTAGCGAGTAAATATAGTTCTCATACACCGCTAAACAAAGTTCTTGCATTTTTAAAATATGTTCGAAATAATATTACTTATGTTCCTCAAGATGGTGATTATGGTGCTAGTTTCGCAATCGAAAACAATATTGGTGATTGCACAGAATTCTCTTCTCTATTTGTAAGTCTTTGTCGTTCAGCTAAAGTACCAGCAAGAATGACTACAAGCATTATTCTTAGTGAATATGAAGGTTGGGTTTATCATTCCCAAGCTGAGTTCTTCTCTAATGGCATTTGGATACCGATAGATCCTACCCTCCAACATGATTTCAGATATCTTTACCGAGATCCAAGTTGTATTATCATACAAAGAGGAAATACCTTGGGAGATAGCAATATCCGAGAAGTCAGATATAGCTATGATGATATGGACTCTAAGCAGATATCTCTACATTCACATAAAAGCGTTATTTGGGATAAACAATCATCAAGCATACCTGGAGAACCTTCAAATGAAGAAATGAACCAGATTAAGGGTACATTCTTTGAGGGACAAAACCTAAGATATTCCTTACCAAGTCTAGATTTGGAACAGCATGATAAAGAAATTGAAATCCGGGTAATAGCGCCACCAACTGCACCAGTTCATAAACCATTTAATATTCCTATTCACCTTTACAACAGAAATGACACTGCTATGATTGGAACACTCCGTGTATCTTTTGTTCGGGGAGGACTTTATACTAGTCACCTTTGTCCATTACTAATTCCACCTAATTCACATGAACCTTTAACTATCGAAATTCCTGCTACGAACTTCTTAGGTCCTACATTCATAGATTTTATCTTTCAAGATGAAAACGGTAATAAAATCGGATATGATCAGAAGAAAATTAATTTTCAATAAAAAAAGAAGAAAGAAAAAAAGGAAATTATTTTTGTTTCCTTTTCAAATAAACTGCAGTTGCTACTACAAATACACCAATAATTGAAAACCATATAGATATTGGAGAACGATCAGTAAAGTCAATTTGTGTAGTAATGAGTTTATTAGCTGTATTCTCAAACTGGTCTGTTATAGTGAAATTAAAGGTTATTTCTCCACTTTCTAATGACGTTAGATCAATATCAACCCATCTTACTACTCTACTCGTTGAAGAATCTGATAAGAATTCCAATCCTCCAACTTCAAGAACGCCGGTTAGTTCCTCACACCAATCTAAAAGTCCTATATTCAAGTCAAAAATTGAGTTAGTCTCAATATTTTCTTCAACCAGAATGAAACCAGCATCACCGGAAGCGTAATATGCGTTCATAAGAACAGGAACATCTATATCATAATTCTCCCAAAAAGGAATTCCTATTTGATTAGAGCGTATATATTGTGGGTCTACAGAAAGGGGATCAACACCCATTGTTGCTAGAATCGTTGGAGCAATATCTCTTTGGTGAGCTGCAATACCTAACTGATGTTCAACTGTATCGTTACTTAAGATGAAAGTATTTGTAGTTATTTGGTCATTATTTGTAGGCCAGATTCCACCATCATGTCCATGATCGTACATACCATGATCAGCACCGATAATGACTAATGTCTCATCTAACACACCCATTGTTTCTAATTGATCTAAAACAAGTCCAGTTCCAATGTCACAATCAACTAATGATTGCATATATCCTTCAGTGTATTCTCCAGTTGCAGTATCTGTAACACCAACACCGTGTCCGGCTTGATCTGGCTCAGTCATATGTATTCTCAAATAAAATCTTTCAGAAGTGACGTTTTGTAGGAAATCTACAGCAACTCCACCGAGATAATCTGCCTTCATTACTGGGGAGAGATATACTTGAGCATCCTCATCAAAACCATGAAAAGTTGCTGCTCGTGCATCTACATCCTCTGGAGTCCAAGTGAGATTCTCTGATGCAAAATACATATCAACTTCAGATTTCATATTATCATAGATTGGATCTATCATTGGATCTTGGTTAATGTAAGTATCATTCATATCCGCTGTTTGCCAAGCATAAACAAACATTGTAGTAACATCATCACCGAAAGAATTCTTCAATCGTTCAGAAATAGTAAGATTATCGGGGATAGATATTTTGGTAGTACCAAAACCGAACATATTGTATGGTATCATATTGATATCTGGACCATATCCAGTTTCCATACAGGCTAAACCCGGGTTTGTGCTTGTAAGATGAGAAGTTATTCTGATGGTTTGTCTATAACCCATTTGATCGATTTTTTCAGTATTTGGCAATAATCCATCGGCTAACATATCTTCAAGAACCCTATAATTAGTTCCATCCCAAGTAATAAAAACAACATTTTTGAAATACGGAAGAACTGAATCATTGACTATAACAAAATCGCTAGGTTTTTGCTGAGAATAAACAGTAGTATTTATTCCTTGAAGTGATGAAAATAATACTACTAATATAACAGAAGATAACAATTTTTGTTTCATACTATCACTTTATTTCTTAAGGATATTTTCAGACTGTATTATTGAATTTTGTTATCTAACAAGAACTAAAAAAACTTAAATTTATTTTAAAAACCAACAATTCCCTTAAGTTTTTAAATCATCACCTATTCTTATAGTAATACAGAAGAGCAAATATATCGTTTATCGTAAGTGCAAAAACTTTATAGTCTGAAAGCTAGAATGTAGTTTGATATTCATTGGATATCAATAAGAAGGTTGATTAACAAATGAAAATTAAAAGAATAGCTATTCTAGTTTTAATACTTGTTACACTGACAGCAGGTAGTACGGTGTGTCTCGCTTCTGCAGAACAAAACTCACCAATTATTTCAAATCCTGAGCTCAATGGTGTAACTCTGACAATTGTTACACGACATGATGTAACAATAACTGATGAATTTACAGCTAGGTTTTTGGCAACTCCAGAGGCCATAGCTGCAGATATTACCGATTTAGACTTTAGATATGCAACCACAGATGATGGCTGGAAGAAATATCTCGAAGACCCAACAAAATCAGTTGATATTGCTTGGGGTGGAGGACCAGCATTGTTTAACACAATGGACAACTGGGGTCTTTTATATCACATGGATCCCGTATCAGATGCTGAATTATTTACAGCAGTCAATGATAGTGTTCCAAGCGAATTAGCTGGAGCTGAAATGAAGAAATTCTCCGGCGAAGATTTAGTATGGGCAGCTAGCGCTATTTCATCCTTTGGGTTTACAATAAACACTGATTTCTTGGATCTATATGGTCTCCCAATCCCAGCTACATGGGAAGAGTTAGCTACACCTACATACTATATTAGTGACAGCGTCAAAGCAATTAGTATGGGTGACCCACCATTAACAACTTCTAATACAAGAATCTACCAAATTATTCTCCAAGCTTTTGGTTGGGATTTAGGTTGGCAGATAATTACAAGAATGGCAGCTAATTCAGGAATTTATCCTGGTTCAGTTGATACAAGAGCAGCAGTTGTAAGTGGGGAAGTTGGTATAGCCATGACAATTGATTTCTATGGTGTGATTGCACACAGAGAAAATCCTTCATGTGAGTACATTATTCCAGAGGGACAATCTATCGTAAATGGAGATCCTATAGCTGTGGGAATCAATGTAGATGACTACGATGAAGCTGTAGTATTCATGAAATGGGTAACTTCTGCAGAAGGACAGACTGCTTGGATGGCAGAGGGTCTTGACCGTCTTCCAGTTAATGACTCAGCATTTTTAACTCCTGAAGGTCAAACTCATCCTGAGTTATATGCGCTCTACAATGAAACTTTAGCAAATGAAGGTATAGATTTTGATGAAGAACTCGCTACAGATAACTTAGACACTACAATCTACTATTTCCACAACACCATTACACAAAGGCACAATCTATTACGTGATGCCTGGGGAACTTTGGTTGAACAATATAGAGATGCTACCATCAATGCAACTTACTTCCTCGAGTTAAAGGAGCAAGTAGGTTTGCCTGGAATGACGCTTAATGAATCACTAGATTGGAACTCGCAATATCAATCAGACCCAACATTTGCAGCTACCAAGGATTCAGAATGGAGAACATATGCTTCAAACCAATATTGTGGTATTCTAGCAGCACTAGGAGATCCTTGTCCTACAGGAACAATAGAACCAACTGATACACCATTTGCTTTTGTTCCAGCTCTACTAGCTACATTAATTGTTGCTACTGTAACTCTAATCTATAAAAAGAAGAAAAATTAATTTCTCTTTCTTTTCTCTTTTTCTTTTATTAAAATTCTAACAATTATAGAATTGTATTTTTAATTCATCGTTTTTTAAAGTTAGGGAGAAACTTCAAAAAGCATTAGGTCATAAACTCAACATCTAACTTTAGAGTTGAAGAAAGATGGCAAGTCAGAGTAAAGAAAAAAGCGAGAAATCCAGCGGAAAACAGAAAAGATCACTCATTGATACTTTATATGTAAAACTTCTGAGAGATCCTTCTACAAATTTCATCGTTGTTCTCGTAGGTTTTGTATTTATCATTTGGATGGTTATACCACTTTTTACAGTATTAACAGGAGCTGTTTACTTCAACGGACAATGGTCAGGAAGCGCAATTGGAAATGTATTTTCTGACCCTATTTATTTTAATTTTGCTGGTGAGGATAGCACTAGTTTTTTCACTTCAGGAGAGGAACCTTATGGAGGACCAACTGATGCTGTTGCAGTTGTCAATGGAACAGCATACCTTGCTGAACGAGGATTAGGGATAGAAATACTTAATGTCACGGATCCAAATAACATTATAGAAATCCGTCAGTATTATGATGAACTGACAAGCTTCCAAGAGCTAGTAGTTGAAGGAGATCTTTTATACACTGCTGCTGGGAAGAGTGGTCTTGTAATTTTCAACATTTCGGATATTGAAAATAGTTTCAAACCACTATCAGAGATATATAATTTAGCAAATACTACAGGTTTTCTCACAGTTGAAGATAATTATGTTTATCTTGGAATTAATAAGCAAGGTTTTGCTATAATTGACGTTACAGATCCCGAGAATCCAGTAGTGCTATCTATAAATACTAGATATACAGGATACTCTTTTGGTGAAAACGTTAAGGATATTGCCATAAAAGATGATTATGCGTTTCTTGTTGGATATGACACTGGGTTAGAAGTTCTTGATATTAGTAATAAATCGAATCCTATTGAACTGTATAGTTATGACTTCATCCCAAGTACGACAGATTCATTGAATGGCCAAAGTATAGAGATTGTTGATGATGTAGCCTATATTACTGCTGATAAGGATGGACTAATTTCATTTAACATTTCAGATGTGGCGAATGTTAATACTTTAGGGTTCTTCAATGT
>CAZPXJ010000110.1:0-9957 GCA_964590855.1 uncultured archaeon | reverse complement strand
CGCTCTAAAAACTGCTCTTTTACAGAAGAGTAATAGCTTATCCATCGTTCTGCTAATTGAGCTAATTTAGACTCGCCTATCCAATTGAAATGATCTTTATCTTTGTAACTTAGGTCAATTCGCTCATTAAGATAGGTTTCAAATCCTGCTTTAAAACTCGGATGAGCTAACTGTTCAGTAAGTACGGGAGTCATACCTATAGTTAGAGTGTTGGTATAACCTTTTTTCTCATGTAAATTAGTGAGCATACTTAGAGTGGGAGTATACGTTTCAGCTGCTGCTTCATGCAACCATACTTCACCATGTGGCCATGTTCCTTGTTCAAGAACATAAGGCATATGTCCATGAAGAACGAAACTGAGATAACCTTTAGTCATTGATATTGGCAATCATTACTTATTCTTTAATGTTTTCGAATTTAGATAAAAAAATATTAGAGAAGATTATGAGGATATCCTGAACGAATATTGATATCAATCCCGCAACTCATGCAGAATTTCTCTTTTCGTGCAATAGGTCTTCCACATTTTAAGCAAACATTAACACTTTCCACCTCAATTTCTTTCTTCTTTTTATTTTTCAAGACAGCTCACCATCTAGAGTTTCAATCATTTCCATTGTTTCGTTCATGATTGATTCTCTTTCTTCTTTATTCTCTGCACACACTTTAATCTTCAGTTTAGAAGTAATGATAGTACTAAAAATGTGACACCACTTCCTATCTCCATGAAGAATTTTCACTCCATTTAGAGTGTTGATAATCATGTTTTCGTTATCTGTTTCATAAATCTTTTTCAAGAACAAGTCTGGTTTGGAAACTAGAGAATAAGATCGTTCTTCATAAATCTCTTTATCGCATATGTTGCGATCTTCAACAAATGTAGAGATGTATTTGTGTTTTTCATTGCGTGCAAAAGAAGAGAGAATTAACAAAGTAGATGCAAAAGGTTCAGACTCATTTGATATAGTAGGGTGAATATAATTTCCTTGCTCATTTGCGCCAAAAATAGCTCTTTGAAACTGTATAGTTCTAGATATTTCACCAGGATATTCATTTGAAAAATGAACCTCTAGGTTGCTTTCCTTCAACCATTTCTCCATTACCCACAAAGAATTGGAAAGGACAACCTTGCCTTGTTTTCTTCCAATCATTTTGTCTTGTAATAGAATTGAAATTATATCACATGGTTCGATAATTCTTCCATGTTCATCGAAATAGATAGCTCGTGATCCAATTGGATCAAAGGCTATTCCTAGATCCCCATTTGCAGCAACAATTGTTCTTGACAAAATAGAGAGTGAAGTAGGATTTGGAAGAGAAGCAGGGATTTTCTCAGGTCTAAACGCATTCAGAGCTAGAACATTACAACCGTTGTGTGCTAAGACATTTGGAAAAACTTCTGCTACTGGACCAAACGCACAGTCAATAACAACGGAATAATTCTTTTGTTTTAAGAGTTCTGTACCTAAAGCTGAGCTCAAAGCAGCTCTATAAAGATCATTAGCTTGCTGAACAGAGAGAATATCAGCAATTTTATCCGGAGGTGCTCTTACTATTGGTTTTCGATTAATTCTACTTGTAGTAAATATGTCTTTGAAAGGTATTTCAATTCCTGTCTGATCAAAGATTCGAATATTAATTTTATCTGCTGCTTTATGTGTAGCAGCCATATGAACACCTGCATGAGCACTAAATCTTCTCAGAGCAAACTGGACAACAGGTAAAGAGCAAGCATGTAGCTCAAAAACAGTTGTACCTACACTGATTAAACCTGCATTGAAAGCTCGACTTATCATCCTTGTATCTTTTCGATAATCTCTAGCTGAAACAACAACAGCTTCCTCTCCACCTAGATATGTACCAAGAATTTCGCCTAATATTGATGCTTGATCAGGAGAAAGCTCATTTGCATTTCCAGATAATCTATTTTTTCTATTCAAATGAGAATAATCGTATTCTGTTTTTTGCATCTAATATATTTAGATATCAACGTTTTTTAAATGTGTTTGAGAAAAAGAGAAAGAAACAAGATTATTTATTCATTCTTTTCCTTTTAACAAAACTAGAAGCTACGACCAAGGTTAAACATGCTAAAACGGGTAATATAAATGAAAAAGACGAGTCTTCTGTAGAACCGTTTGGATCTGTACTTTCAACAGGATTTAATGGAAAGATATCAACAGAATAAGCATATCCAGCTATGTGGTAAGCGTAACCATCAATATTGGACCACCAATTACCTTCGAATGTAACAACATCATAAAATGTATTATTATAGCCATCATCTCTACATTGAGATAATCGACCAGTTTCATCTGTTCCTTGGTTAAGGTTGAAGATATTGTGGTGAATGAGATTATGTTCTGAATCAATATCAAGGGAGATTGCATATACACCATTTCCCACAAAGCTGTTTTCTAAGAACTTACAATAAGTAGTACCTTGAGCTTTTATACCATAAAAATTCAGACTGATATTCGAATTCATTACATTTATTCTATTAGAATCCAACAGATATATTCCATCAATACTTGCATTTTTGAAACTGCTATCTTGTATAAGACAATTATTTCCAAGTATCATGTATATACCATAATCACCGTTATTTGTATCTACATTGGAAATGAAAGCATTATGTAAAACATTGAAGAACATATTCATTCTAGAATTATTATATAGTGAGGATCCGTTGATGGAGAGATTAGTTATAGCAGTGAACTCTATACCATTTCTATTGTTAGTAAATTCACAATTATTGAGATCAATTGTTTCTGTAGACCTAATTTCTAACCCTACAGCTAAATTTGAGTCAAAAATGGAATCTGATATGTTAAGATTATCATGGTTATAAATTTGTATCCCTACAAAATTATGCCCACTTACTATACATTGTTCTATGAAGAAATCTTGACATCCTTGGATAACCATACCCATATCTCTAGCTGAAATCTCACAATTTAATATCGTGAAATTTCTAGATTGGATAATTGTCATTGCTATAGGAGTGTTTAGTATATTTTGGTTACTCAAAACAACATCAGAGCAATTTAAAAATATCAACTGTCCATATTCTGGATCAGAGAGAGTGAATGAATTCTTATCGTAGAAAACGCCTAACTCTTTATCATTTACTGTATTGTTTTCAAAGTTAATTGTAGGAAGTGCAAGCTCATTGTCATTAGCAAAAGTAACTCCTGAGGAGAAGAAATCATTTTCTATTATAGTCAAATAGAAGATATAACTTGCTGAAAAACCATACCCTCCTGTTGTGCTTGTAAAGGTGTTATTGGAAACCAAAGTAAAGTTTGAATCAAGGATGTACAATCCCATTTGAAGATTGTTAACAAAAATATTGTTTTGAAATGTGCAATTATTAGAACCGTAACAAGATATTCCTACAGAATTATTTTCGATATAAAGATTCTCTACAGTTATTAGAGAACAATTAATCAAAAATACAATGCCAATGTTTGAATCATTTATTGTTAAGCTGGTTGTATCTGTTAGATACAGTATCTCCTTTCCATCTAAAATATTCCCAACTACTTCAAAAGCCCTATAATCGTCTAGTGTATTTTCAATGATATCAAATAGATTGTTTTCGATAGTGTTATTATAAACATAAGCACCTTTAGATTGATAGAAAAGAAGCCCATAATCCCCATTTGTTTTCAATACATTATTTTCAAATCTACTACCTACGGAATAACCGTCTACATAGATTCCTACATAGATGTTGTTTTGACATAAATTATTGACAATGGTAGAATTGTAGGTATGCTCCATAACAATACCCAGAGCATTTCCTATACAAGTGTTATTAACTATATAGACTTCTGAACAACTTTGAAGAAATATACCATTTGAAGTGGTACAGTTTTCAAGAACATTGTTACTGATATTTGCATAACCTGAAACAGCTTTCTTAATAACAATTCCATCATAAACTGCACCAATTATATGGCAATTTTGAATTACAAAATGATGTTTTGGACTGTTTATGTAAATCCCATAATTTTCATCTTCAATTAGAAGATTTTCAATTCTAAAGGGATCTAATAAAGTACCATTACCTGGAAAACCGTATTCTAGTAAATCATTATCACTATAGATCATGATTGAATCTGAACTGACCAGATTTTTAATAGGGGGAATAGTTATTTTATCTCTCTCAAGTATTTCTCCAGATTGAAAAGTTGCGGATGTCTTTGCAAAACTAACTGTTAAAAAAAGAACAATAATAAGTGAAACTAGATATTTTTTCATTGAACTAAACCACCAATGTCTAATGTCCTTTAGCACAACCACTTATATAAGTGATGGAAATCAGACTTCTTTTTTAAACACATTCCAAAAATCAAGTTTAACGAATAAACTTGGAAAATTCTGCTTTTTGGCGACTAATATTAGAACCAGTAGAGCTAGTGAGCATATAGCTGATAGCATACAGAATTCGCAGAATAATTTTATAACAAAAATCTCTATAACTGTCAAATAAATCGAGAAGAGAATTCCAACAATTGAAGCAGCAGGAAGAAAGAAACTTAACCAGTATTGGTTTGTAGTAAAAATAGCTAAGAAGAGAAGAGCAATGAAAGCTAAATAGAACAAGCAACCCAACAAACTCACTGGAATCCCAAGAATTTTCGCATATTCACTCTGATTTACTGTTTGACACTGAAATACTCCTGTATTTATTAAGCAGTTGAAATTACCTGAAAATTCCATATAATATAGGTATAAAGCGTCCAGAAAGCCGATTAAGGCTACTACAACGGATATTTGCAAAAGTAAAATGTTTGGCTTTGTGTCTGTCACTTTGTGATTTTTAATGACAAATTATATAAATGATGTTAACCAATGTAATTATTGGTAATAACATAGTGAAGGGGTTCATGTTGCCGTTAAAAGAGATAGAATGCTTAAAATGTGGAACAATTCTGAAAAAGAAAGTTGGGGAAGCTATCAATTTGTCTGAGAATCCTAAGATTATAGATGATATTATTGAGGGTAAAATTAATTTTTCTTACTGTCCAAAGTGTAAGTCAAAAATCGAACACAAATCACATGTCTTACTTACCTACCTAGATCCACCTAGATGGATTTGGCTAGTATCACGAAAATACCAGAATCCAAAGTATTATAAAGAGTTTTTCTCCTCAATTCTTCCACCAGGATCAGCGGATTTTATAGAACAAGACATGGTTTTTGTGGAATTTGGAGAACCTTGTGAGAGTCTGGCTTATGTTATAGAAAACAAACTCCCACAAACCTCAGAAGACTGGCTAAAATTAGGGAAAATCTATGCAGGTCCAGAAGCTGTTGATTGTTACAAAAATGCTTTAAAAATCAATAGTGCACTTACAGAAGCAAAGAATCTTCTGAATGAGGAAATGAATAAACTCAAGACATATCAGTGATACTCTAAAGAATATCTTCTAAAGATTCTCCTTTTTCTTGTTTTTCTCTTAATTGATACAAGATATCAACTGCTCGTCTCATTTCTGGGATAACTATCGAACCCCCCACTATCAAAGATATACTTAGAGTTTCAGCAATTTCATCATCTGAACATCCTTCTTGAACAGCTCTAACAACATGGTATCTGACACAATCCTCACAACGCAATACTAGGGAAGTTGATAATCCTAGCAGTTCTTTGAACTTTACAGAGAGTGCACCTTCTTGGTATGCTCCAGTATCCAAAGCGAAGAATCTGTTTACTTGTTTATTTTGTAAATTGAAAATTTTTTCATTCATTTCCTTTCGTTTAATTTTAAATTCCTCAAATTCATCCATTTCTACAACCAAGTAGATAGTATAGTAGTAGAATTTATTTTTTACTATCAAACTATTGTGGGACTAAACTTTTAAAGTTGTAAATGGTATTCTGACTGGGATATCATTTGAAGATTTCAATTGTCGGGGATTATGCTAGTCAAAGTTTCTTAATTGGAAAGGAGCTAGAACAAAGAGGATATAACGTGGAGTATTTCTTCCAAAATAATAAGTTTACAGATTTACCTGAAAAATATCACAAACTAGGTTCAGTTCAAGGTCCTCTTTTTTGGAACTATCTATATACTGGTTTTTGGATGACATTTGGCAGAATATTCAAACAAGCTGACATCCAAATTGTTAATGGAACCTATCCCAAATGTGTCAGAACAAAAAATACCTGTTATTCTTATCATGGTTCTGATCTTAGAATTGGAACAATAAAACCACAGTTTCCTTCATTTGTTTCCTTAAAAGAACTTCTTGACTACAGCAAAACATCTATTTTTCTTCCAAGAATTGTTGATGAAAACAAATTCTTTCCTTCGGATGAAATCAAAGAAAATAAGAAAGAATTCAAAGATGAAAATGGAGTTGATTTTATTGTAGGTCACTTTGCCCACTCTCCTCATATCAAAGGATCGGATATTTTACAAAAAGCGATAGATGATATAAACAATAATGAATCTACAATTATTCACTATCTGAATGAACCTATTCCAAGAGAGAAAATGTTCGATACGCTAAACTTTTGCGATTTTGTTTTGGATCACGTTAATCCCAAAACAGGCAAAACCTATAATGTAATTTCTATTGAATCTCTATTTTGCGAAACCCCTGCATTGAGTTATTATGAATCTGACTATATTGATTTTGCTGAAATGCGAGACATTATTCATTTTATAAATCCTGACCCCGAACTTATCAACGATTCTTTGTTAAATGCTTTCTATAGTACAAGAAAAACTGACCGAAAAGAAGTTATGAATTTTCATGGAGCAAAATCAGCTGTAGATACTCTTGAAAAATATTGGAAGATATGGGATTTTATTTAACTGCAAATTTTGTTTGACAAATACTATTAAGAAGTTGTGTTTTCTAAAAAGTGTTTAAGATGGAAATCGGATGGAAAGATGAAATTTTGTATAAGGACCTAGTTAAATGGGGTGCAAGATTAGAGAAGGAAACTCCTTTCTTCAAAGAATTGTTAAAAGATAAAGAGAGTGAGAATACTATAGTTTTAGACGTCTCTTGTGGTACTGGTTTACATCTAGTTATGTTATGCAAATGGGGATTTAGTGGAATAGGAGTAGACATTTCAGAGCAAAATATTGAAGAAGCAAATAGAATAGCTGAAGAGAGTAATGTTCAAAGCAAGATCAATTTCATTCTAGGCGATATTGTGGAGATTAATGAGGTTGTTAAAGAACAGAGTTTTGACTTTATTTATTTCATAGGAAACACCCTATCAATTTTCGATAGGCATGAAAGGAATTTAATAATTCAGAAACTAATCCAAATTCTAAATCCTGGTGGAAAAATTCTCATTCAATCTGTCAATTATCTTGCTCATGCAAAGGATGATGTATGGTTCTATAATCCCAATTTGAAACGCTCCAGTAAAGGTGGACTAACTTTTCACATACGTATGATGGAATGGAAAGAAAGAGAACAGAAGGTAACTATGTATGTCCAATCAATCCTTCAAGAATCAAAAGATTCAGATAACTTTGAACTGTTTAAGAAAAGAACAGAATTCTTTGTTCCCAAGATAGAAGACTTTGAAACATTACAAACACAGAAAAATATCGAAGTTTCATTTTACGGAGATTATTATTGGAGTAAATTCAAAAAAGAAAAGAGTAATGATCTTGTTGTGATCATTGAGAAGAATACCTAATAATCATCATAGGGATCTACTGTATCTTCAAGTAATTTAACTTTCTTACCTACAGCTGTAAAAATTGGAAAGGCAATCACTCTAAGCTTATCATTTATTACTTTCATCTCTTCTTCTACTTTATTCTTGTATTGTTCTTCTGTAATTAACCCTTCTTGAAGAAGAATATTCCAATCATTAGCGATGCAATTTTCCAGCTCGTTATGTGGCCATACTCTTGTATTAATGTGTAATTGTGTATCAAGGCCAGCTGAAGAGAATATTGATTTTAATTTCTTGCCTATATTAGGATCTCCTTCTTCTTTTTGTATAGCTTTATAGAAATATTCGCCTAGTTGAAGATCGGGATATTCTATCCAACCTGAATAATCAGGTTCAGCCATAGCTACGATATAACCTCCGGTTTTACATACTCTTTTCAATTCCATCAAAGCTTTGAAAGGATGTGTTTTCCAAATGAAAAAGTAATGACAGATAACTACATCAAAAGATTCGTCTCTCATAGATAATTTTTCTGAAGCATCTTTAAAGAATTCAACACCTTTTATCCTCTCAGCTGCATCAGCTACATTGATATGATCATGATCTATTGCAGTAATTTGAGCAGTAGTATGTTCTCTGATTTCTTCTGTTAACCAGCCTTGGCGAAAACCTACTTCCAAGACTCGTCTTGCTTTTTCTAAGCCTATTGTTTCATAAATTTCCTGTCTAAAAGACTTAGAATCGTCTAATTCACGAATAAAACTCTCATAATATTCTGGAGAATGATCAGGGCAAAATCCATCACTCATTTAAGTAACTCCTTTACTTTTACAAAAATATAGTTTGAGAAATAAATAAGCGTTTGCGTTCAACTATTTCTTAAATTAGGTCAAACGATAGTATTTTTATTTATGTTATTTAGATTCTATTTTACTGGTGAAACTCTTGAAAATAAAACATTATACAGATGTTGAAGAAAATTCAGTGACAGATTATGGGTCTACAAAGACAACTATTCGATGGTTAATTACTAAAGAAAATGATGGAGCCCCCAGATTTACTCTCAGACGTTTTGAAATTCAACCAGGAGGACAGATAGGCATTCACCATCACCCCCAAGAACATGAAATTTATTGTTTGACTGGTAAGGGAGAAGTATTTACTCAGACTGAAAAGGTGATGATGAGTAAAGATGACGTAATATATGTTCCTCCAGAAGAACCTCATGGTTATAAGAATATAGGAAAAGAACCTTTCATTTTCCTGTGTGTAATTCCTTACCTCTAAAAAGATATCAAGTGATAAGATTCAACCAATCACCTAAGTTCTCTTTACAATTGGGACAATTCGGTTTTTCTTTGAGCCAACTAACAATATGCTCCCAGTGAGCATATACTCCACAACAAGGTAATTTCAGAACACTATCCCTTTCTGATGGTTTTAAGTCTAGAAAACAAACTATACACCTTGGTCTAATAGCACCACAGTTATCACATTCTTCTTCTAGTGGGTCAAACGGATCATCACAGTTGTAGCACCGCAACGTCTCTACTTCAAAAGTATCAAAATCCAGGCTAGGGTCAAAAAGCACTTTACCAATTAACGAAACTATTTCCAAAATAATCATGAATACAGAACTATCAAAAATAGCAATTTCTACATCGACTCTATTCAATAAGATATAACTGATATTTTCTGCACTATCCAATAGTTTTGTACTCAGAAAAGAATCAGCAAAAATCTCTGACCATACATCAGGATATTTTGTCCACACTTGAAATTTCTCACTAATATCTGAGAAGTATTTAGTATCTTCAAATTCAGGAAAAGGACTTGTTTTTGCTCTAATATAACCTGAAAATGGGATTATATTCTTCCATTTTGCTCTGATAATAATATGCTTATTTTCTTCTACAAAAAATCTGATTTCTGAGAAGATTGAAAAAGTATGATTGTAAGCTGGAATGTAAGAATAACCATATTTTTCTTCTTTCACTCTAGATTCTCCATCGATTTCGAGAGAAGTTATTATTAAATCCACATCAATATTTGGTACTAGGGATTTAGTTCGCTTTTCTTCTTTGTCTTTATTTTTTGATGAAAGATGTTTCCGAGTAGGTTCCGAGTAGTTTTGGGTTTTTATAGGGAAAAAAAGGGTACATAGGTGATGCTTGTCAAGTTAGCTCCCTAAGCTATCTTGACGTCAATAGTGCTCATTTGCTACACTGCCAAGAATGTACTCCCTAGAGCAACAGCTATTATCTTTCATAAGTTGGACTTATACCCTGATGCAATG
>CAZPXJ010000109.1:2100-9976 GCA_964590855.1 uncultured archaeon | reverse complement strand
TGGAGAAGATCCCTCAGAGGTCGAAAAGCAAAAGATTATGATATCCTTCAAAGTGAGTGATATTCAAGGATTTGTTGAGAAACTAGAATCAAAAAGAATAAAATTTTTTGGCAGTAACAAAATAAATGAAGTTGATCCAACGCTAGTATCTACTTTCCAAGATATTGCAGGAAATTGGATTAAGATTTCTCAAAGAAATTAAACTAAACAAAAGTATGAAAGAGAAATTTCACTTTCTCTTCTTTTTAATAAATAAACTAATTGTTGCAAAAAGTCCTATTGCTAAAATAAAACTTTCAAAACCGAATGGCGATTCCGTTGCTATACTAATCGTTACTATGAATACATTACTGTCTATATCTGCTCTGGGTGTATTAATAAATTCGTAGAAGTAACCAAAGTATACCCTGAATCCAATAGCTGCGAAATAGATAAAATTCTCACCTTCATTTAATTCGAAAGTTGTTTGAAGATTATCTGTTACTGGGCCATCATTTATCCACCAATAGACTATTCCATCCCCCATGTGAGTTGGATCGTAGTAAACTGCTTCTGGAGAACCTGTAATGTTAGTGCCATTCAACATTAATGACCCAGTTGTAACATTGAAATCTGCCTGTACCTGTACTCCTTGACCTGCTTCGGTAATTTCTTGAATTATCGGTGTTCCCACAGTACTTCGTGCTCTAGGCCAGATATTAATGAATTCCCATTCAAAATCGGGTTCCCATTCTTCACTAACTATTGGATTTGCCTTAACAGAAATTGTCTCTTCGGAACTCTCTCGAGCAGGAGGAATTATATTTGTTTCTGTATCTCCAGTAACATAAAACCACTTCTCATCTTTCGAAGTCTGCCAATACATTGAGGTTCTTGCTGGGTCTGATACATATTCAGCTGCAAAAACTGTTAATAAATGCCATCCAGGTGTCATATACTCTTGCCAAAGATCTTGTGTTGTATTGATAAAATCTCCAAACATTTGGATGTTTGATAAACCAAAATCTCTACCATCAAGATAGACATTGAGAATTCCTTGGAATCGAGTTTCATTATAGACTCCGTACTCATCCTCCTCAGCAAAAAACCAATAATTGGCTTGACTCCAATCATCTTGCTGAGTGGGATCTAATCTATATTCTGCTACATCATACGTGAAGCTAAACCAAACAGTATCTTCAGAACTGTACACTTGATTGTCTAGCATAAGCGTATCGTTAAATTCAACATGTACTTGCTCACCTAAATCATATCGAGATGCATGAACATATTTGAAACTAATAGGAACCAATTCAAGTTCAATATCAGCTGTAACAGAGTTCTGATTAATTACTAGTGAAGTAACAATAAGAATAAGCATAAGTGTAGTTTTTTTCATTTATCTAACCTCTAATTGAGATGGTCTCAATGTTTTGATACCACATTCTCATTGATTTGAGAATTTATAAATCTTCTCTTCTGATAAGTGTTTCATTGAAGCATTTTTTAATATAACTATAGGTAATGTTTCTTCATTATAAGAGAGTAAAAGGATAATTGTTTTAAACAACCGCTAAAAACTACATATCATCAAAGTGAGAAAAATGGCTAGTATTTTAGATTCACTCCTTCCCGTAACTCCAATGAACCTTTTAACAGCATTTATAATGATTCTAGTTTTCTTCATTGTATTATTTTTAGGAACTAAATTCCTTCCTGGAATTAAAGGTCTAGGTCAACCATTGAAAGATGGAACTAGAAAAGAGTACAAGCTAAATGGTTTAATCCTTTTTTTACTAGCAACATTTGGAGCAATTTTGGTTCTAGTTCTCTACGATAAAGTTTCCTCCTATATTTGGAATTTAGAATATATAGCAATAAGATTCTGGTCTCTGATAATTGTTGCAAACATCTTTGTAGTTGTTTGGACACTTCTACTATTCATATTAGGTAGAAGGAAACAAGGTGAAGCAAAACGTAAAGGTATCAAAGGTATTCTTCATGATATTTGGTTTGGTGCTGAATTGAATCCAACTTGGTGGGGGGTTGATCTAAAGATGTTTGCTTATCAACCATCTTTAATTGGACTGTCTATCATTAATTGGAGTTTTCTTTTCACTCAATTAGATAATTCTGGTTACATCCTCCCCCAGATGTGGTTGTATCAAGCATTCTGGTGGTTCTATCTCTTTACACACTACGTTCTCGAAGAATTTATGCTTTCAACTTGGGACATAATGTCAGAAAACTTCGGTTTTATGCTAGTTTGGGGAGATAGTGTCTATGTTCCATTCTTCTATTCCATCGCTGGTTGGTTCATTATTAATCAAGAGTTAGCATTCAGTAACTTCACACTTATTTTTCTAATCATTGCATATTTGGTTTCTATTTGGATATTCAGGGGATCTAATATTCAGAAATACAAATTTAAGAAAAACCCGAATACTAAAATTTGGTTTAAACCCGCGAAAACTTTGGAAGGAAAAATTCTAATCTCTGGATTTTGGGGAAAAGGAAGAAAATTGAATTACTCAGGAGAGATTCTTACTTATTTTGTTATAATATTAACCACTGGTTTGATATCAGCAATACCTCTTGTTCTTCCAGGGGCATTACTTGCTATTTTAACACATAGAGCCTGGAGAGATGAAAAACGCTGTAGGAAGAAATATGGTGACCTTTGGGGAGAATATTGTAAAATTGCTAAATACAAAATGATTCCCAAGATTTACTAGGATTTACAACTACTTATAGAATCTCAATTACACACTCTTCACTAATAAATTGTTCTCCTCTCTGTTTACTAACAGTTTTTAGGAGGAATTTGACCAAGAATCTTTCCATAATGATATTGAAAATTATTTACTAATTTTTTCCAGACCAGATGACCTATTTGGATATCAGAGAGAAATAGAGTATTTTTTCCAACTATCTATTAGATTTACTGCAAAAACTAATAAGTTTCTTTGAAATTTAAACCTCATGAGTAAAGATCTCAGTTTTGGTATTATCATTCTTCCACGGAGTAGTTGGGAAGAAGAAAAACGTAGATGGAATCATGTTGAACAGCTAGGTTTTGATAGTGCCTGGACAGCTGATCACTTTTGTATATATAACCAACCTACTCAACCATGGTATGAGGGTTGGACAGTTTTATCAGCTATAGCAAATGAAACCAAAAAAATCAAAATCGGCACTCTCGTAACCTCAGTTTTCCTAAGACAGCCAACGATGTTAGCAAGGCAAGCAATGACTGTAGACCACATCTCAAATGGTAGATTGGTTCTAGGTTTAGGTACTGGATTGCCAGAAACTGCGGAATTTTCTATGGTTGGATTACCAGATTACTCACCTAAGGAAAGAGTCGCTAGATTCAAAGAAGCAGTAGAGATAATTGACCATCTGTTAGCAGATCAAACGATAGATGAGTTTGAAGGAGAATATTACCAATTTCAAAATACTAATATTTTTCCACCTCCAATTCAAAAACCTAGACCTCCTATAATGATAGGAGCGATGGGAAATAAGATGTTGAAGATAGCAGCTGAAACAGCTGACATATGGAATTCATATGGGGGGAGAGGGTTAAATCCAAAAGAAATGTATGATGCTACAGTTAAGAGGAGTGATAAAATAGAGAAGTATTGTGAAGAAATTGGAAGAGATCCAAAAACATTGAAACACTCACTCTTAATATACGGAGAGGAAGCTTTTGCTGTATTTGATTCATCAGATAATTTCACTAAATTTGTTGAGAAATACTCAGAAGTAGGTTTTGAAGAATTCATATTTTATTATCCTGGAAAAGAAGATTTGCAGAAAGTAATGGAAAAAATAGCTGAAGAAGTGATTCCAACATTTAAATTATAGTAGAGAGATATAAGAGAAATTAGTTGTTCTTTACTATTTTTCTTAATACAGTTTTTCGTGCTCTTACGTACTCAGTATAATAGATTACAGAAAAGAGTAGAGCTCCCAATATCAGCAAGAATATATCACTCAATAGCCTTCTCTCAATTAGTAAAGCAGCACTTAAGGGGACAAAATGTCCAAAAGCAAGTCCTATCACTTCAAGTTTTGAATCTAGTTTTCCTCCAGCTACTCCTATCCACAACAGAGCAACAAGCGATAAAATTGATATGCATAATAATAGAATTTGTAACCAAATAAAATTTGAAGTAAGTGAAATTAATACAATGATAGACACCAACCAATTTCCATATATTCCAATTATGATTCCTTCAAATAAAGCAATTCTACCCATTTTCTGGATTTTCTCGAGATCATAATTTTCATTTTCACCAGTCATCTAACTTCATTATTTTACAAACATTTATTTCAACTTTTCCAATTCATCAAGATAATCAGAATTTTCTAAATAACAATACATAAGTAATTTTCTTAAACGAAATAAAAAGCAACAAGTACTAGAAGAAATTGCACAATAAGTGATAAATATCAGAAGATCCCTAAGGCTAAGTTGGTTTAGAGCGAATAAGGATCAATTTCTCCATTACATGCGAGTATCAGATAGACTCCTCATTTTTCTACTATAAGTTGCTATAAACAAACAAAAATATAAACACAATAGGAATAATCTTCCCTTTTCTCTTCATTGCAAACCACCTAAACCTATGGATGGTGCACTTATAACAATTACCCAGAATTCAATCTTATTCCGTTTTATCAGATTTGAACGTAAATCGTCTTATTTAAATAGTAATTTTTGTGGTGGTGCATAGTACAGTCTAAGGTTATCAATATAACAAGTGTAAGGTTAAATAGGAAATCTTCTTTCAGTCTTGAAACAGGTATTTCTAATTCTCCCATGAACTCTGTGCGTAAAAAATCAAGTGATAAAAATGTCAAGTAATCGAGCATCAAGAGGCTCAAATATTCAAAAATCTGCCAGTAAAAGAGTTAGCTCAACTTATTCTAAAACTCGAGATAATTTCAAAGCTAGGGATAAACCCAAGTATAAATCCGGTACCAAACCAAAGAATAGTACCAGAGATAGAGGAATTGAAAATCCAAAGAGAAGAAGACCCAATAATCGAGAGAATACTAGGTCTGAAGGTTATTCTAATCGTAGAACAAGTTATGACTCAAGAGATAGTTCAAGCAGTCGTTCTAGTGGTAGACCTAGTAGTCGCTCTGGCGATAGACGATCCGGTGGTCGTTCTGGCGATAGATCCGGACAAGAATTCAAAGCTGTTTGTAGTGCTTGCAAGAAAGAAACAACCTTGCCTTTCAAACCAACTGGATCCAAACCTGTTTATTGTAGAGATTGTTTTCAAGATCACAAACCTAGAGATAGAGATTCTGATCGTTCACGAAGAGCATCATCTGATAGACCTAGACAAAGGTATGATGATAGACGATCACGAGATCGTTCAGATAGCAGGACAAGTACAAGGCAAGACTTCGATGCTGTTTGTAGTTCCTGCAAAAAGGAAATGACTTTGCCTTTCAAACCAACTGGAGTAAAACCTGTTTACTGCAGAGAATGTTTCAAAAAAGTGAATGCTGGAGAAAAGCTTACACCTAAAAGTGAAGAACCAGTAGAGAGATTTGGTGACAGAGAAGGACCTTATAGAGAAAATAAAAGAATGCACAAAACTCATTGCAGACAATGTAATGAATTAATTCTCGTTCCTTTTAAACCTAAGAAAAATAAACTGATTTACTGTCAAGATTGTTATGCTAAAATCAGTAAAGAAGAATAAAGACACTAGTTGATATAGAACTAGAGTTTTTATTTTCTTCCCTTCTTTTTTCTAATTACACTCAAAGAAATAAGACTATATATTATACTAAAACTGATAGTAGTTATTGTGTTTGTTTCAGTTGGCGTTGGGGTCTCATGTGTTAACCTATCTAATATCAAATTGTATTGAGTTTTAGCACAGTTTTCCCAAGCTGTTTCAAGATCTTCAGCAAAATCTGGATCTGAGACAAATTGGTCATTCCATGAAATTGCTTCCCCCCAAGTTAAACACGGTTCTCCGAACATATCAGCTAATTCTATGAATTCAGTAGGAGTAATGTTTGCTACAATAAACTGTGTTATCAATTCTCCCCAAGTAGAACGCAAAAGGTCATAGTTGCGTGTTATTGTATTGTGGAAATAGTAGGTAACAATGTCAAGAGTAAGATCTACTATCGTTTCGTTGAACATAAAAAGAGGAGTTCCATAAGTATTATTATAGAATTCATATATATCTGTATATTGAGATCCTTCTGGTGTGTGGAAAGCTGATTCATTTATTGCACAACGATCTAGACCTGGAATCAACCATGGAGCTAATCCTTCAGGTGAATAGATATATTTCAAAAAAGCAACAGAAGCATCGTAATTATCAACATTTTTAGCTAAAGCAATTGGATCTCCCAGTATAAGCGATTGTCCCTCTGGTATAATGTACTCACAATCAGGATTTTCTCTGTGGGCAATTCTTCCGTAGAAATCAATAGCTAAAGTTACACCCACTTCTCCATCTATTACTGCCTCCTGCGGATAATACATTAGACTATTGTTGTTACATCATGCCTAGTAACTATTGTTAAAGTTGTATCACTTGTTAGTTCAATTGGTGTTTGAGCAACATGTTTTACGCTTCCTGATGATAGAAATGATAGAAATACTGAGGAACAAAATAGAAGGAGAATGATGTAAGTTCTTTTTCCTTTACTCATATCTTTCAGAATCATACTAGGGAAGGAGATTATTTAAGAATTTTTACTAGCAGTAACGGTGGAAGAAACCATTTCCTTCTTCTTGAACTTAATTTTGTGAATCATCGCTCGTAATTTTCCTATTTCCTCTTTTTCAACAATTTGCAAAGGATCGACCCAATGAACAGGAGTAACATCTATCACTCTTCCTTTCACATCTAGAAAATCCCCAAAAAGTTTAGGTTTATTCTTCGTTTTTCTTTGATAAGGTCGTTTGAGTATAAGTGCAAATAACCACTCCCCCGATAAATTGAAATGCCATTTCTCCCATAGCCATAGAAAACCAAACCAGAATACAAACTCTGTAAAGATTAGTAGAAAATAAAAACCAAGATTGAGTCCAACTTCTTCAAACGGAGTTCTGAATCCTTGATTGGGAAAGATATATCCATAGATTACTCGCCAAACTGCTTGTATTGAAGCGAAAGAATATACTGAAAGAGATAGAAAACCTACTCTTCTACTGAATCGTGACCATTTTAATCTTTTCGCCCAATTAACCTTTCTACTGAATTCATGCCCATGCATCAAACCTAGAATGACGAATAATAGCATTCCAATTGTTACAAACATAAACCAAGTTGGATGAACATGAAAAATAACCAGATCGAAAGGATCTTCTGGAATTTTACTAACAACAAATAACCAAAAAGCTCCAAAAGCTATACTTCCTCCTGCTATTCCATACCCCCAAGAGAGAAATTTTTTCTTATCTGGTTTTTTGTCTTGCGAAATCCATATACCTAAAATAGAACCAACTGCACTATATCCAAAATGCGGTAATAGCGGTGATTCCCTTCCATCCATTTGATTACCTAACATACGTAGGATATAGTCCCACCAGCCTTTCTCACCTATGTAACTAAGAGAGTTACCTCTATATCTTATTATATAATCCCACGTGCTCGTAAAACCTATATTATCAAAATAGCCTTGCCAACCACTATACCCTAATCCACCAAAGAAACCTGTGTATTGTGAGGGAATAGTACTGTGCATATCAACTCTCCAAAAATCGATTATTAACTGATGAAGTGCTGGTGCTGCGAAAATGAATGTTAATCCAACAACTGCAAAAACTGCAGTCATAACTAAAGGTTTACGAAGTTTCTCAGATAAAGTTAATATGTAGAAGATTACTGCAGAGATCATAATTGCCCAA
>CAZPXJ010000109.1:0-2090 GCA_964590855.1 uncultured archaeon | reverse complement strand
ATATTAGCAAATTGGTCTGCATGATAAATATTCTGCCAGTCAATATTTACTGCTCTTTCTTCAGCCCACGCTTTCGAAGGTCCCCATTGAGCTAAAAAGACGTAGAAGAACATAGACCATAACCACAAAAGAAGTCCTTTCATAAGTTCTTGAACAAGAATTACTTCTCTTCGAATACCTCGTTTGTATTTCATCTGCATAACCATCATATGGACTATGCCACTGACAAGTAAGAATAATCCTCTCCAATGCCCGAAGACAACAATGAGCCCCATTGATATAAAACCAACAAGTGTCAATTCACCTGGAGTAGTTTCAGCAACACGTTCTATCTGAGTTGTCATCATGAAAGTGTGAACGGCTAAATTTCCAAGAATTGCCCATCCTCGTAGAATGTCAAAGGAGATGATTCTCTCTGCCATAGATTTTAGAATTTATAGTTGTATAAAACTATTTTGTGAGAAAAAATGAAAAGAGAGCTGAATTGTTTTTATTCTTTAGAACCTAATCTATAAATATCGCTTTAGGTAGAACTGCTCTTACTCCCGGAGTAATATCTACTAACTGACTTATTCTCATATCTACAATGCAACTACATATAGCATATGCTTCCTCTTTTGTCAATCCTTTCTCTTCAACTATCCAATCAATCATATCTCGGAGAGCTATCTTACAAGCTTCGTCAGTTGTTTCGCCCCAAGCTGTAGTCATAAAATATTCTTCTGTTTCATATTGAGGACGTTTGATTTTCTTCTGTTTATTCACAATAAATTTTATTGTTACATCTGCATCTATTTCTACTGCTGTTCCACACACTTCTCCATCTCCTTGAACTGCATGAACATCCCCTACTCCAAACAAAGCCCCTTTAACAAATACTGGTAAATATACTGTTGTTCCTGCCGTACAAGCTCTTGAATCCATGTTGCCACCATATTCCTTAGGGATTAGTGTTCCATGGTCGTGAGTTACTTCTTTTGGTGCTACAATTATGGTTCCTGGAAAAGGATCAATAGGGATTCTTATCTTATCACTAAATTTTGCAAATCCATCTTTTATAGGTATTATTCTTGTCCAAGGTTCTGGATATTCAGAAGCTAGAAAACCGAAATCAGGAATGATACAACAAGATCCTTGCTCTGCTACCTCTACTTTTTCTATATGTACTTCTAGAGTATCCCCTGGTTCAGCTCCATTAATGTAAACTGGTCCTGTTGCAGGATTTATTCTTTCCATATCAAAATTGATAGGAAGATCCTCAGGTTTCTGTATTAATTGATCAAATGCGTCTTTACACTCAAAGACTACTGTATCTCCAGATTCTATTGTTAAAACAGCTGGGTTCTTAGGATCAGCTTTGAATACAACATCTTTCATTGAGATGTGATGAACTTTACTTTCTGTCATTTTTCAAATCACTAAACTTCAAGAAAAGTTCTAAATTAAAAGTCTTTTCCGATAGACAATTTACGGAAAATTTAGACTAATAGGATTCTCTAGTGGATAAGGATCAGTAGTATTAGCAGTTCCTAATATCAAATATGTTAAAGAGCTATTCCACCCAAGCCAGTAATTTCCGTTAAAAGAAAGAGAGTCAAACCAGACATTGTGATTTCCATTGTCTTCAGCTTGGTATTCCACAGATATGTTGTTTGAGAGAAATGAGTTATGATGAATTATATTATACTTTCCTGAATCTATTTTGATTCCTTTATCTTCGTTGTTGGATAATTCATTAAAGAAAGCTAAGTTACTCTCGCTTTCTTGATAAATTAGAATTCCTACTTCATTCTCATTAAAAGTGTTGTATCTAAATGTATTGTTGTTGCTTGAATAGACTCTTAATCCTATCAAACCCTCCTGAGCTGAACAATTTTGGACAGTGATAAACTCTGAATATCTCAAGCTAAAACCATCTGCATAGATTTCTAAACAAGAAACCTGAGTAATCTCTACAAACGAACTGTCGAGTAGGAATATTCCAGCTTGAGTCATTACATGTATAAAATTATCAATAATAGTAGAATTATCTCCTTCATCAATATATATTCCATAGGCCGTATTTTTGATATAATTATCTTCAATTTGTG
>CAZPXJ010000108.1:0-9988 GCA_964590855.1 uncultured archaeon | reverse complement strand
AAAAGAAAGCAATAATTAGCAATTCATCTCCATTATTCAAGAATCTAAATGAGGAAGAACAAGTCTGGATGTCCCATTATGATCAAGTAACTCAAGTACCAGAAAGTTTCGAAATTATAGGTTCTACCGATATCTGTGCAAATGCAGCTTATCAAAATACTCAAGATAATTTTTATGGAGTGCAATTTCATCCTGAAGTTATTCACACCCCAAATGGCAATAAAATCTTGGATAACTTTCTAGATATTGTAGGATGCAAAAGAGAGTGGAAACTGAGCAAATGGGTAGAAAAGAAGATAGCAGAATTACAATCAACAATAGGATCGCATAAAGTAATCATGGCTGTAAGCGGCGGGGTAGACAGTACAGTAGCAGCTGCTCTTCTATCCAAAGCTAAAATTGAAGCTCATTTTATCCATGTGGATACTGGACTTATGAGATTGAACGAAGCAACTGAAGTAACGAAGATTTTCAAAGATTTGGGGACAGATAATCTCCACATAGTTAATGCTGAGAAACGGTTTTTTGATAAATTAAAAGATGTCTCAGATCCAGAACGTAAACGAAAGATAATCGGAAATCTCTTTATCGATATTTTTGAAGAAGAAGCTGCAAAACTAGATAATTTCGATTTCTTAGGTCAAGGGACAATCTATCCAGACAGAATAGAGAGTGCTCAACCGAGTAAGCATGCAAGTGTTATCAAATCTCATCATAATGTTGGAGGACTTCCGGATAGAATGAAGATGAAATTAGTTGAACCTCTTGACGAGCTCTACAAGGATGAAGTTAGAAAGATTGGAGAGATGTTGGGACTACCTAAAAAATTCATTAACAGACACCCTTTTCCAGGACCGGCTTTAGCAATTAGGATATTAGGAGCTATCACAAAAGATAGAGTTCAAATTCTTAGACAAGCAGATTCTATAGTAACCGAGATTATTGAAAAGAATGGAATATATAATGATCTGTGGCAAGTTTTTCCAGCTCTTATTCCAATCAAATCTGTCGGTGTTATGGGAGATAAAAGAACATATGAATATATAGTAACTATTAGAGCTGTTGAGTCAATTGATGCGATGACAGCTGATTGGGCTCAATTAGGTTATGATATTTTAGAAGAACTTTCAACAACTATTATCAATAGAGTTGATGGCATAAATAGAGTGCTATATGATATTACCAGTAAACCTCCGGGTACAATAGAATATGAGTAAAAGTAGGTAAGAAAATGAAAGTAAATACTAGAGAACTAACAAAACAGATTATTGAAAAAGGAATTCTGAAATTTGGCGAGTTCACTTTGAAATCTGGTAAAAAATCTTGGTTTTATCTCGATTTAAGAGTGATATCATCATATCCAGATACATTTAATTATGTAATAAAGTGTTATACAGAGAAATTAAGAGGAATCAAAGAATATGACGCTGTAGCTGGAGTTGCTGTGGCAGGTGTACCTTTCTCCTCAGTTCTGGGGTACAGTCTTCAAATTCCTTCTCTCATTGTAAGAGCTCAACAAAAGGATCATGGATTGAAGAAGAAGGTTGAAGGATATTTACCTGAAAATTCTAACGTTGTTCTCATTGATGATTTAATTTCTACTGGATCAAGCAAAATCCCAGGTATTCTTGCTCTTCGTGAAATGGGATTCAAGGTAACAGATATGCTTGTTTTGGTTGATAGAAGTCAAGGATATAGTGGTCAGATAGATCAAGTAGGAGTAAAATTACACTCATTTACAACAATTGAGCAGATTTTCTCTGAAAGTTTACTTCTTCATGATTCTGTTCTAGATACAAATATGAAAGAAATAATTGAAAAAAATCTGAAAGAAGTTAGCTAAGTAATTCATTGAATTGTTTTTGATAGAATGAGGCTTTTTCAGCAGGATTCTCAGAATAAATGATAGCTCTTCCAACATTAATTATCAAATTCTTACCAAAAAGGTTGATGATATTCTGAGCATCTCCACCTTGAGCACCAATTACAGGCACTAGTAATAGTTTATTTTTACTAAGTATCTGTTTTATTCTTTCCAAATCTGCGGGGGTGACATTTCCAGTAGCTCCAATTACACAAGCATCCGCATCATGCTTATTGCATTCCTTGACAATATGTAAGTAAAGTGTTTCACCGTCAATTGTTGCATTTTTTTGAAAAACTGCTTCAGTGTTAGACATTAGTGTAAGAACTATTATACCCAAACCATTTTTGTGAGCTTCTTGTGTTGCTTCTTCAATATTACCCGCAAATGGACAAAAGGTAAACGCATCGAACCCCTCTTCTCTGAACCAAAAAATAGCTGAAGCATTGGTTGATCCTATATCACTTAATTTATGATCAACAATCGAGATCATCCCTCTTTCGTGTATTAGTTTATTTATTGCGATAATCTGCTCAGTTGTGAGTCCTATTATGTATTGTCTATTAATTTTAATTGTACTAGCATATGGTGAAACTTCATGGATTATTTTCTTCATAAAAGAAATCCTATCTTCATCAGGCATCACGTTTTTATCTCGTTGTTTAGGAATTGCTGGATCTAAACCTACACACAAAAGACTATTCTTGGAATCTGATATCTTTAGATAATTATCAATAAAAGAAGAGTGTATCTCTGTCATCAAGGATTAAGAACTGAATTCAATATTTAATTCTATCTTTTTAATATTTTAATCATTCATTTTGAATGAGTATCTGGGATTCTTTAATGACGTATTTTGTAGAACCGTACAACATTCTATTCTGGAAGGGAGACCAACCAGCTTTAGATCTTATCCAATCGGAATCAACAAGAAAGGGAGTATAAGGATCAACAATCAGAAAATTCTCTAGGATAGGTTTTTCACCCAGGTTAAGTAGTTTTGAAGGAAAAGTATGATATGCTTCTATAGCTCTCTCCCATTCAATTTCTCCAGAATGAACCAAAGTAAATAGTGCGGGTAGTAGTTCTTGGTCCCCTGGCATTCCACTCAGGTTATCATTCTTCTTTTCTTCAATAGTATGTGGAGAATGATCAGAACTTATCATGTCAACAATACCAGTTGAAAGAGCTTCTATCAGTGAATAACTGTCTTTTTCTTCTCTCAAAGGTGGATTCACTTTCTTATAGTTCTCATCTATTTCTGAATTCTGGTTAAAATATAAGTATCTGGGACAAGTATCTGTTGTTAAATTGCCTATATTAGAGAGTTCCAGCAACTTTAGAGAAAGAGAACTACTTACATGTGTTACATGAAGCTTCAAAGATTGGTAATCCTTCGCCCATTGCATAATTTTCTGTATTGCAACTGCTTCAGCTTCAGCTGGTCTCTGTTTATAGTGTAAAGATTCTGATTCTTTCTCTTTCAAAATTCCAGGATCTTCTGCATGAAAAATGACTGGTTTCTCTGACTCCAATACTTCCAAATGGTTTAGAGCTGAAACAATGTTTTCCTCTTTTATTATTAAATCTCCAAAAGATTCTGACATAAAAACCTTGTAAGCATCACAGTAATTATCCAGAAAGCTAATCTCCTCAGCATTTTGGTTTGTTATAGCTGCAGCTATTAGAATATCTACAACATTTTGCCTTCGAGCTAATTCCCTCTTCTGTTTGAGAGTATCTACACTATTTGTTACAGGTTTGGTATTAGGCATATCTAATACAGCTAATACACCTCCAAATAGTGCAGCTTCCGCACCTGAAAGAAAGTCTTCTTTGTGTTCATAACCAGGTTCTCTGAAATGAACATGTAGATCTATCCCCAAAGGGATACCTAAATAATCTCTACAATCTATTGTATTTTCTTCTAGCTTGATTAGAGCAGGATCATATTCAGCTTCAATATCGCGAATCTCAAACTCTCTTGTTTCTTTATTCCATATTTTGAGATTCGAAAATATCATCTTAAATCCTCGATTTTTCTCCAGTTTCCAATCGCTTATAGGTACCAAAATCAGTGATTTGTTCTAATTGTTCTGTATTAAAAACAGGTCCATCTACACATATTCTCCACCCAGTAGGATCAACTGCACAGTAAGAACACGCTCCAAATCCACACCTCATGTATCTATCAGCTAGGCTCATTTGCATGTCTATAACTTTAGGATATTTTTTACCTATACTGAAAATAACTTTCATCATTTTTTCTGGTCCTGCAACATACATTACAGATGGAGTTGTGCTATCTTTTAGAAATTTCTCCAAATCTACTGTAGGATATCCTTGATACCCATAAGACCCATCATCAGTACATACATGAAAATTAACTAATTCCTTATCATGAAGCTCTTGGAACCAATCAAGATACATCAATCTAGCCTTGGTTCTCGCCCCTTCAAAAATATGTATTTTCTGTTTCTTTTCTCGTTTCATTAGTGTAGTGGTTAGGAGTTTAAGAGGTGTCATACCAAATCCCCCGCCAATCAATAGATGATTTACTTCTTCTGGTGGTTTAAATGGTTTCCCAAAAAAACCTCTGATACCAATATAATCTCCAATATTTTTCTCAATCATTGCTTTTGATCCTGGTCCCATCAAAGCGACACCTATTTCAAGAATATTGTCCTCGAATGCTGCAATACCTAATGGAAATTCATCTACGCCAGGAACCCAAAGCATGATGAATTGACCTGGTAAAGCTCTCTCAGCTTTTATTGGTAATTCAATGAGGAATTTGTATGTATCTTCACAGTCTTCTTCTTTTTCAATGATTTTTCCCATAATGGGTTTATCGTTTGGAATAGTTTGTTTGGTCATCCATGTGCCCCTCCAGTAATCTCTTGAATGGTCTTAAAATCATGCTCTTTCATGTATTTCTTGATTTTCATTTGGAAAAACCGGATCATGTTCTCAGGATAAGCTACACCTAATGAAGTACCAATTTCTACAGCTGTAGCACCAGCAAGTAAGTATTCGATGATATCTTCTCCTCTGAAAATTCCTCCCACTCCTATAATAGGTACTTTATCTCCTAAATGCTCATAGAGATCATATACATAGCCAATACCAATAGGTTTGATAGCTGCTCCGGATAATCCTCCACGTTTGAAACCTAAAACAGGCATTTTAGTTTGAATATCAATAACCATAGCTTTTACTGTATTTATTGCAACAATAGCATCACTACCTCCTTTAATCGCAGCATCCGCAATCTCAATAATATTAGTGACATTAGGAGTTAGTTTTGCCCAAAGAGGAGTTTTAGTTTCTTTTCTTAACCCAGAAATGATTTTCTTAACTATATCAGGATCTGTCCCTAGTTGAGAACCTCCTTTTGCTGTATTTGGACAGCTAAGGTTTACTTCAAATGCAAGAATTGGTAAATCTTGTAATCCTTTTACAACTTCAATGAATTCTTCTTCATTTTCACCAAAAATCGAAACTATGGTTGGAATTTTGTTTTCTACTAATATTTCCAAGTCTTCTCTGAATATTGAATAACCAGGATTTGCTAATCCAACAGAATTAATCACACTTTTGATATTATGTAATGCAAAAACGCTTGGATTCGGATTTCCTCTTCTACTCCTTGGACCTATGCTTTTTGTTATAACAGCACCTAAACCTGCTTCATAGACTCTTTGAAGTGTAGAATAGGTTGTTCCTAGAACACCAGATGCTAATATCAGTGGATTTCTGAGCTTCAAAGACCCAACTGCAGTTTCTAAATGCATAAAACAAATATTGATTTTAACTTGAAAAGCTTTACTGATTTACATATTTTAATAACAAATTTATATAATTCTAATTTTTTAATTTGTTGATTGTCTATGAAAAATTTCTTAAACTCCTAACTGGGAATTAAGGTAGAAGTTTATTAGTCTCACTGGTGGTTTCTTGGCTCGAATAGCATTTATCTCTGACATTCATGCAAATATCTTTGCCTTAGAGGCAGTATTAAAGGATATTCAGAAAAAGAAAAACATCGATGAAATCATCTGCTTAGGAGATGTAGTGGGGTATTATCCTTATCCTAACCAATGTATCGAGTTAATTAAAGAGCAATGTTCTCTCACAATGCTAGGTAACCATGATGCAGGAGTTATAGGTGATGAACCTTCCTTTTCCTTCAATCCTACAGCATATGAAATGATCACATGGACTAAAGAAAACATAAAACCTGAACATCTGAACTGGATAACTACTTTGCCAAGACGAAGAACCATCGCAAAAAACAGTAAGAGTATTTATCTTGTTCATGGTTCTCCATTCAGAGTTTTTGATTACATGGATTCTCATTCTGACAAACAGTGGAAGGCTATGTTAAGTGAAGCATTCAATAAGACAAAAACGGATTTATTGGTTGTTGGACACACGCATGTTCCAATTAAGAAGAAGCTTAAAGGAAACTACTTTCTGAACCCAGGTTCCGTAGGACAGCCTAGAAATGGAAAGCCTGGAGCAAATTATGCAATACTGAATACAATTCCCTTTAATATCTCTATTGTTCATCTAAAATATGATTTCTCTCCATTACAAAAACAAATGGAAGAGCTAGGTTTGCCTAAGTCTTTAAGTGACAGACTGAACCATGGACTATGAATGGTAATCAAGATCTAAATCTTCATCATCTAATTCTTTTAGATCTTCTTCTTGCTTATCATTGTAAAGGTCATAAAGAATTACTAATGCAACACCTTTTTGGATACCTGTTTGAGCGGAGAGTCTTGTATAACTCATCTCTGGGTCGTCTGGAAGTACGTTCTCTCTCACGTATCCCTTGAGATTATTGTAATTTGGAATTGATCGTATCCCTTCAATTAATTCTTGTAATTTCCCTTCAAATCCGCTAAAATTAACATTTAAGCGCTTGTTTTTCTTAATTTTATCGAGGACATCTTTATACTCTTTTTCATCTTTCATTACTTCTTCCTCAGCACTTTTGTCTTTTTCCCCAATGTAATTGAATAGTGTATTCAAGATATAACCCTTTCTCCAAGAGTGGATACTAAGTGAAAGTTTTTGAGTATAAAATCCTTTTGTATTACGGGTTAATCAAACAAACGTTTGTTTTATAGAAAAAGTTTTTTTTAGTTAGAAAAATAACTTATTAAAGATAAGATTCTTTTCTTTTCTGCGAAATTTGACTTGGTCACTAAGATGAATGTTTCTATATATCGTTAACACCTTACTAGATTAAATGCACACTCCAATAATTAGAAGATAATAAGGAAAGTTGATTAATAAACTGAAAATTCTAAAGACTATTTTCACAAAATCCCGACAAAAATAAATAAGCATCACGATTACAATAGTTTTATAGAGTTTCGTTCAACTAGACACACTCCAGAGTCAAAAAGAGAACAGTATTATCAAATGTACATTTCATCAATAATTTCTACGAAAGAACATTTTTTATGACTTTAGACTAGAAGAATGGTTAATATATGTTGATAATGGAAAATAACTTTCTCATTTTATCTAGTTAAACATTTTATTTAAAGCATTTAGTGTACTAAAAAGCAGATATTTGATTAAAAAAATATTAAAATAAAGCTTTTTACAGCCAATTTTTGGATCTATCAATAGCCTTTTTCCAGCTAGAAAGTAAAACAGCTCTTTCCTTGACGGGCATCTTGGGTTTGAACTCTTGTTCTACAAGAAAGTTAGCTCGAATATCATCCAAATTAGACCAATAATCTACGGCTAATCCAGCAAGATAAGCAGCCCCTAAAGCAGTTGTCTCACGAATTGTAGGTTTTTGAACAATTACATTCGAGATGTCGGCTTGAAATTGTAACAAAGGTGAACATTGTGTAACACCCCCATCGACTCTTAGAATGTTAATATCTATACCTGACTCTTGACTCATAACTTCAAAAACATCTTCTGACTGATAACAAATCGATTCAAGTGTAGCGCGGATAATATGTTCACGTGTAGTTCCGCGGGTCAAACCTACTATTGTTCCTCTTGCATGAGAATCCCAATAAGGAGCTCCAAGCCCCACGAAAGCAGGGACGAAAAATACTCCATCAGTGGAAGGTATATCGTTCATAATTCTTGTCAAATCGTTCATATCACTGAGAATATTCAAGCCCTCATCTAACCATTGAATTGCTGCGCCAGTAATAAAAACACTTCCTTCTAAAGCGTATTTTATTGCGTTATCTATCTTCCATGCAATTGTGGTTAATAGGCCATTTTTTGATTCTACAGCTGTTTCTCCGGTATTCAGGAGCATGAAATTACCTGTTCCATAAGTATTCTTCACCGAACCTTCATCAAAACATGTTTGACCAAACAATGCAGCTTGTTGGTCTCCAGCATTTCCAGTAACAGGAACTTGTGAAGAGAGAATTTCTTCTTTTACAGTACCATAGGTTTCTTTGTCACTACTTGGTCGAACTTCTGGGAGGATTTCTTTAGGTACTTCTAGAATCTCACAAAGTTCTCTATCCCATTCCCCTTTGTGGATATCAAAGAGAAGAGTTCTTGATGCATTAGAATAATCAGTAATATGATTCCCAGTAAGATTCCAGATTAACCAACTGTCTATGGTTCCGACAAGTAGATTCTGTGCCTTGTAAGCGCCTTGAACCTTATCACTATTCTCCAATAACCATTTGATCTTTGTTCCAGAGAAATATGGGTCCAATACAAGTCCGGTCTTTGTCTTGAAAAGATCTGAATATCCTTCATTCTTTAACTTATCACAAAGATCTGATGTTCTTCTACATTGCCATACAATAGCATTATGTAATGGAAGCCCTGTTTGTTTGTTCCATGCTACTATTGTTTCTCTTTGGTTTGTAATACCTATTGAGCAAATATCAGAAGCTGTTATTTCACCGTTAATCAAGGTATTTTTCAGAGTTGTTAGAGCTTTTTCCCATATCTCTAGAGGGTCATGTTCTACCCATCCAGCATGTGGGAATATTTGTTTGTGTTCAACATAGTCTTTTGAAACTGCTTTACCTTTCTTGTTAAAAATCATGGACCGTGTCCCCGTAGTCCCCTGATCAATGCTCAAGACATATTGCATGAAGAAGAATAAGAAGAGTATTTTAAAATTGTTTAGGTTTCATTTGAGAGTTTCATGTTTTTTACCATGGGCAATTCTTCGAGCATATCTTTTCTCTTTATCCAGCTCTTTGAGAGTTTCTGTACCTTGTGTGGAATAATATCTCCCTCTCCAAGAAACTTTCTTTCCCCTTAATCCATAAACTATTGCTACGGCTATTACTACGAAATTTGCTAATTGTGTAATAGGATAAAATAGTGAAATCCACCACTTCATGTCCCCTTTCTTGATAAAGTAGAAGTGGATTGTGGCAGCGTAAGATAAGTATAGTCCAAAGTTTACGATAATACCAATTGTATAATCAGCCCAGAAGAAATACTGGCCTGTGTTGAAGAAAGATTGGATAAGGAAAAAGGGTGAAAACAAGAAATATAACAACCATAAAATCATAAGACCTATTCTCCAGGGAGTTAACGTTACTATACCACCCCAAATTGCCCTTCTGAATGCTCTAAAGAATTGTCCAAATCCTTCAGGGTACATTCTTGTTTGTACTAATCTTGTTCCATCGATAAAACTCAAACCAACTTCCTTTTCTTTACACAATTTAGCAAAAGCAACATCTTCAACAAGAGAGCTGCTAATGGCTGTGTGTCCTCCAAGCTCCTCATATCCTTTTCTAGTAAAAAGCATATACTGACCTGATGCTAAGAAAGAGTCTTTGTTATATGGGTTGCTAATATCATCTCTAGGCCCTCCACATAGAAAACTCAAGAAATAGAGATATGTAGGAAAGAATTCATAGAAATTGTAAGCTTCAAGGTATGGTAACATCGAGAATAATGCTACCTCTGAACCAAGTAAGTGTGAAACAGTAATTTTCAATGAGTCAGGAGTATGCTTTGTATCTGCGTCTGTGAATAAAAGCACATCACCTTTAGCTGCCAGATAACCAACATGGCAGCCATATGACTTTCCAATCCAACCAGTTGGGAGATTTTCATCTACGATCGTATTTACACCATAGGATTCAGCAATTT
>CAZPXJ010000107.1:1982-9989 GCA_964590855.1 uncultured archaeon | reverse complement strand
ATTATCATTGGAGTATTCGATTTTAATTGCATATAGATAGTTTAATTCGAAGTAATTGTAACGAATTGTATTCGAATCTGCTTCACTATTGAAGTATATTCCATAGGCATTGTAAGTAAGAGAATTATTAGTGATAAAGGTTAATGTATTTAGATCTAGATAGACACCATAGGCGTTATGATGTATTTCATTTTTCTTAATTATAGAAGCTCTTGATAGCTGCATAATTATCCCATAATCATTATTACTGATTTCACTTCCCTCTATCCTTGCTACAGGAGATTGATATAAAGAAATCCCTTCATCGTTATTTGTAATCTCACAGTCCTCAATGTTTACACTAGTTGAATATCCTACAAAGAGTCCAAGATTATTATTTGAACATTGACTTCCAACTACTGAAGCAGTAGCTGAATAATAAATGATTAACCCAATTTCATTGTTGTTACAAGTGTTCTCAATTAATGAATTGCTTGATGAAGAATCTATTACTAGTCCATACCCATTGTTTTTACATTCATTATTTTCAATTGATATTTGTGGTGATTTATATACAAGAAGACCTATTTTTTTGTTCAAATAACAAATATTATTTCTTATCATTGCACTACCAGGAGCTACCGAGTCAATTGAAATCCCTATTTCAGCTGCAACGACATAACAGTTTTCGATAATGAAGTGTTTATTTGTATTCCAAATGCTAATACCACTATAGCTTTTAGTTGTGATATTATATTCAGAAATCCTGAAAGGATTGTTTTCTGTACCCTTTCCGGGAAAATTATAATCATCAAAATCTTCGTCTCCCCAGATCACGATTGGAGCGTGTTCCACGTAATTTATGACATTATTATCATTATATTCTAGAACCACTAGAGTGACAGTTAATGCGGAGATAGCAAGTACAGACGATATAAGTGCTCCAATCAGCATAGTTTTTCTTGTAAGTATCATTTTTTCACCATACAATTGTTTTCTCGGGAATTGATGAAGAGTTGCTTAATTCTTTGTTACAACTTAAACAGAACTTTGAAGTAACTATATTTTTCACTTCATTTTCACCAATTTTTTCCTTTGTATCTATTGAACTACGTTGAGAAGACTTCATTCAATCACCTTCAAACCATTTTCTGTTAATTTGATGACATAATTTCTTCCCCACCTGTCACGTTTCACAAGCCCTTGTTCTACTAGAGGAGTAATATTTCGGGAGATTCTTGATTTAGTAAACCCAGTTTCTGCACACAATTCCTTCTGTAACATCTTCCCATTGTTTTCAGATAACAACCTCAGCAAAGTTTTCTGTGTGTCCGATAAATAGATGGTAGATATTTGTTTGACTACTCTTCTCTCTCTTCGTCTCATGAAGAGAATAGTTACACCTACTCCCAAAACTATACCACCAATCGTCCCTAGAACTATCGCAACTATAGGTATTTCTTGAAGAGGTTTGTCAAATCTAACAAATATAAACGTCTCTTCAAGAGAATCAAGGTCCTCAAAAGTCCAAGAAAGATATACTCTTTGACCAGCTAAAGCAAATCCATCTGATGGAAAGTAAGGAGTGATACCTTCTTCTTCATGAATAAAACTTCTCTCAGGAATCTTTACTTCAATTAGTTGTTCTTCAGTGAAATAAGTTACTGTTGAATAAAACTCAAAGAAATAATAAGAATTTCCCTGTTCAGCTATAGGATCTCTTTCTAAATCATACCAAATGTCAAAAGTTGTAGTACTATTTCCCTCTACTTCAGCACGGAAGGTGATATCCAGTAAATGGGAAGATTGTGAAATCGCAGTATCCTCAAACAACAAACTTCCATTATAATCTGTAACGACCAAATTCGATAAGGTTTGGTTAAGCCATAAATCGATTGAATCTAAGGTTGAATTTTGTGTATTTTTCACCGTAAATCTTTCAGCGATTTTTATCTCATCTATTTTTAGAATATCTATTTTAATACTATGCGTTTCCACTTCGAAGAGATAGGGATCTAGAAACAATGAAGGTGAAGTTTTCATTTTAGAATAGCAAGTTGAGGTATTATCAATTAAAAAGACAGAAAGTAATAGGGAAAACAGTATAATCTTTCCTGTAAGTTTAAATCTGTCCTTCAATGCAAAAACCACTCTAATTAAATAATAAATTCTTCTCTTTTTAGTATTCTGGGTAGAGATGAATATTAGACACTATTTAATTATACTGTGAAATGTTAACAGAACTATAGCGCAACTTAGATTGATTTAACTATCAACCTCTAAAAATAGAGTTTTCACCACAGATAGAAGAAGAAAAAAAGGATGCTGAAGCATCCGAATTTTCTCAGCGATTTTCGCTTTAAATAATATGGTTTGCTTGTGGCATATCTAAACTAGAGCTCCAATGTCTTGCCGTACTCTGAAGATACACGTCTAAGAGTAAATATGTTTCATCATTGACTAACATGAGAAAGACCAAATTTCTCAGTTTTCCAAATGATTTTGCTCTAGGTGTCATATAGATTTCCACAATATTACAAATGTAAAGACATTGATAATCAATCGCTAGATTCTTTCTCAGAACTAGAACGCAACTTGAAGGAAACTTTCAATTTCTAATGAAATTGAGAATTATCCTCGCAAACGAATTTTCTACATAAGAATTAAATGTCCGTAACTGTAATTATTGCTTGTTGTAAATGGATTTAGAAACAGACATTCTTATCATAGGAGGAGGAAGCGCTGGTACTATGGCAGCAATCGTAGCAAAAGAACAGAACCCAGATGCTGATGTTACTATTATAGAAAAAGGAGAGATCAATCGAAGTGGCTCTATTGCACTTGGGATGGATGCACTCAACATTGTTGTCCAACCAGGTATTACTACTCCAGAGTTATACATGAATTCAGCTCAGATAGCTACTGAAGGAATTATTGATTACAAACCAAGTTATGTCATGGCAAAGAGGAGTTACTCCATTCTCAAACGACTTGAAGGTTGGGGTATCCGTTTTCCTAGAGATGATGAGAACAAATATATCTCATTACAAGTTCATGCTAAAGGTAGTTTTCTCTTAGAGATGGACTCTCCAGATCTGAAAGTCGTATTAGCTGATAAAGTTAAAGAGTCAGGAGTGAGAGTAGTAAATAGAACAATCGTTACCAAACTGCTAGTAAGTAATGGAAAAGTCCACGGTGCTATGGGATTCAATATTAGAACTGGCGAATTTGTTGTCTGTAAAGCAAAAGCAACTATTCTTTCTAACGGAGGTTGTGCAAGATTTTCTCTTCCAAATTCAGGATATCTTTATGGAACATTTGATTATCCAGGAAACGCAGGAGACGGGTATTCTCTTGCTTATCAAGCTGGTGCTCGACTTACGGGATTTGAATACACCAATTGTTCTCCGCTCATTAAAGATATTAATTGTCCATTACTCTACATCACTCTGACTCGTGGAGCTGAGATAGTCAATGCCCTTGGCGAAAAGATTGATCTTGAATATGTTTCTACTCAGAGAATGTTGAAGGAGCTACGAGAAGGTAGAGGACCAGTTTTCATAAAGATGAATCATCTTCCGGAAGAACGAATACAAGAAATCGAAAGGATATTGTTTTCAGTAGAACGACCAATTCAGAAGAGATTCTGGGAAAACAGAGGGGTCGACTTCAGAGAAGGACTTATTGAATTAGGTGAGACAGAATATCAGCTTTGTGGTGGTCATGGTTTAACGGGTATTGTTGTTAATGAGAAAGCGGAAACCACTCTCAAAAGTCTTTATGCGGCAGGAGATGTAGCTTGTGTACCATTACAACATCTAACAGGAGCTTTTGTTTTTGGTGAAGTAGCTGCTGAAGAAGCCGTCAAATTTGTTAGTAACAAAGAACACAGTAGAATTGATCAAAATCTGATTAACGATGAGGAACAAAGACTCCTTAGTGTGTTTGAGAGGAATAAAACTGGTACAATATCTGTTAAAGATTTTGAGTATAAGGTTAGACGAACAATAAGTGATTATGCTGTTCCACCTAAAAATGCAACAAAGTTGAAAAGATTTCTATGGTGGTTGCCAAGGTTTAGAGAAGAAATGATGAATATAAGAATTACAGATTATCATGAGTTAAGTCGTTTTGAGGAAATACAATTTATTCTAGATTGTGCAGAACTTTCAGTACATGCTTCTCTTGCACGTGAAGAGAGTCGTTGGGGATGGTTTCATCATAGAACTGATTTTCCTGAAAAAGACGATGAAAATTGGTTAAAGCATGTTGTTCTTGAAAAAGGATTAAAATCTGGAGAGGTTCAAATAGTGCTGATTCCAATTGATAAAGGAGGAGATTCATAATGTCATTAATTGTCGATAAAAATCTTTGCACAAGCTGTGGAGTATGCGTAGAACGATGTACAATGGACATAATCAGATTGGATGAAGAAGGGTTCCCATACATGAAGTACGATGAATGTTGGTATTGTGGAGTGTGTGAAGAAGACTGTCCAGTAAGTGCCATAGTAATAGATTTACCATTTTTAGTTAAATGATACCCAGCATTTACGTTCGAAACTGAATCAAATAGAAGAATCTGAAAACCTTACGATAAGTATAAATTCTCAAACGAGAATATAATTAGGTGTGGTAGGATGGGTGAGTCAATAATATTGATTGCTGATGATAACAGTGATCTTCGAATGCTCTTGAAACTGATGTTGACAGGACATAAGGTTTTGGAAGCAGGAAATGGACAGATTGCGCTAGAAATTTTCAAAGAATACAAACCAGATCTTGTTTTAATGGATATATTGATGCCAGAAATGGATGGTATTGAAGCAACCAGAGAGATTATGAGATATGACCCGAAAGCTAAAATTATTGCAATTACAGCTTACTCAAATCAAGCGCAAAGTGTGTTAGCTGCTGGTGCGAGACAAGTTGTTGCCAAACCTATTAGAAGAAAAGAACTTCTTAAATTAATAAGAGAAAATACATACAAAAATAGCTAAATATAATCTAGATGAAATTCTTGTGATCATATTGATCTCTCCGGGATACAAACCTTATAGATTTAGGAAAAGTAGTATCTATCCAAGTAGGTGTTTTTCTAAAGAAATCTTTGATTACTGTTCATCGGATTGGGAAGGAAATCGAGGTAAATCGATTGTAAAAACTGTTCCTTTGGGTTTGTTATCTGAAACAGAGATTTTACCTTCGAATCTTTCTATTATATTGTGAATAAGATATAATCCCATACCCCCAACACCTTTGTCACTTTTTCTGAATGCTCTTGTGAAGACATAAGGTTTATCTTCATCTAAAATTCCAACACCATTATCTTTTACTCTAATATAGACTTTTTCTGTGTTAATAGAGGTTTCGACTTGAACTTTCACAGATTCTCCCCCATGCTGAAAAGCATTTTGTATTAAATTAAAAATAATTGGAAAAAGAAGAGTACTGGTTTCTATTTCTACATCATTAGTAGAAGGTAAAAACTCTGCATTATCAAACACTGAAACAAGTTCTGATATTGAATTTAATTTGATAGGTTGTATACGTAGGGAGGACAAAGTTTCTGATGAAGAACCGAGTTTTTTGACTTTTTCTACTGCAGTTTCCAATCTTTTGGTTACTTGAATAGACACATCATCATCTTCTGAATGTTCAAGCACATCCATATAACCTTGTACAACAGAAAGATCGTTTAACAAATCATGCTTAAAGAGAGAAGTGACACTCAAAAAATCTGCAGCTATATTATGAAGCTCTAGATAAAGACTCTTGTAATGTTCACGTTCTTCAGCAACTTCTGAAATAGTCGCAACTAAATTTTCTTTTTGAGATAGAAATATTGTTCCTATCAAGAATGCACCATAGGCAAGAGTGCTGAAGATATCAGCATACGACCCATAAACATAACTTTCATGGGATGTAAAATATCTATAGATTGTATCTCCTCCAAAGAGTAGGAAATATCCACCGACAATAGATATCCAAAAAACAGTTGCCTTCAATTCTTTACCAATATACAAAAAAGCAAATCCCAAGGCAAAAAATAGAAAGAAAATTAACAAATAAACGATGCTAAATGAAAATTCTAGATAACTTTGTAATTCTATAAGCTTGTTATAATATTCGATATATACAGGAGCTAGAAAAGCAAATATTAAAAACGAGAGTGTTATGGTTATTACTCTCATATGAGTTGACACATTAGTACGGAACTGCCACATGTGCCAAATTAAAAGAATCAAAAGAGTAAGATAAGCGCTTGTTGTGAGTATATAAACCAAGATATCTATCCAAAGAAGAGACAATATATTGTTTATAACAATCAAAACCTCTTTCAAGGTAAAAAGAGAGAGTGTAATTATAAGAAGTAAAAAATAATTGTCATATTTTATATATTCTTTTCTAAATAAAAGAGAAATAAGAACTATATTGATAGATAAGAATAAGAAACGTAAAAATGGAATGTAAACCTCATTTGTTTCAGTATCAAGTAAGAAGGGAATTACTGATAATATCAACACCGGAGGAGTAAATACTACACTAAGATTTACTCTCATTAACCCACTCTTTAAACATGATTTTTAAAGTTTTCCCAAAAAAAACTATTAGAGGTTATACGTTGTGTTTAGGTAAGATACAAAAGAATACAACACACAGAAGCATTTAGGAATCACAAAATATCGTTTTTCAAAGTTGGAACAAATGGAAAAAAAATGCAGAAATTGTTTGTAGTGGATTATTTGCAATCATTGAGACACTATTAATTTTTCTAGAAAATTCCAGTAATTCTGAAGATTTAATAAATGGGCAGTTTTTTCTCAAATTTTCTTTGCCACAATGAAGTAATTTTTTGAAGATTGCTCTAAATCCTTTGTTTCTATGATTTGAAATCTGTTTTTGACTATTATTTCATCTAATTCTGAGAATGTTAGCATTTCAATATGTGGGACAACTTTAATTTTACATAGGAAAACTAAAAAGACACTTACAAATGATTTCTTCTCACCTAAGCAAACTGTTTCAGAAATAAGTAATCCCCCTGGTTTCAGTAATTTGTTTATTCTGATCAAAGTCTCTTGTATATTGTCTAATAGATGTAGAATATTATAGGCTAAAATCACATCAAATGATTCTTCTTTAAGAGTATCATCGAAGATTGTTGATTTAGTATATATTACGTTTTTTATATTATGCTCTTCAGCTTTTTTAGATGCAATACCTATCATTTCTGATGAGATATCGATACCATGAACACTTTTCACATATCCAGCAATATTGGCTGTTATTAGTCCATATCCACATCCAAAATCTAAGACAGTTTGGTTGTTTTCAATGTATTTAATGGTATTCTCAACCGCTTTGTTATGTTTAAGTTCATATTTCTTATTCTGTCTATCATAATCTTGTGCCCTCTTATCCCAGAATTTCTCAGAATTGTTCATCTCAACCTTCTTCTTTGAGTTGTGTCAAATCGACAATTTAAGAACCTAATCAATATTGAGCTAAAACTTATAAGAATTTATGAGCATGACAAATCTGATTGATGAATCTATTTGGAGATTAGCTTCATGCGAGTAAAAAATTTTGGAAATAGTGCTCTCAAGGTATCAGAAATCACTCTGGGTAGCTGGTTATCTTTGGGTGGGAAGAATCTTGACGAGAATACCCCTGGTTCCCCGTCTATTGAGGAAAAAGAAACTGGACTGAAATTGCTAAAAAAAGCTGTAGATTTAGGAGTTAATAGTTTTGATACAGCTCCTGGGTATGGTAAAGGTAATGCAGAGCGAATGATTGGAGAATTCATGAAAGATTATAATAGGGATGATTTTGTTATTGCGACTAAGGTTTTCTTTGGTATAATCTTAGAAGACAATAGATTAGGAACAAGCAAAAAGACCATCCATATAAATCTGAAAGATTCTCTCGAAAGGTTACAAACAGATTATGTTGATATTTACTATTGCCACCAATATGACAACATAAGTGGCAAAGTAGAGGAAACCATCCGTGCGATGAATCACAT
>CAZPXJ010000107.1:0-1972 GCA_964590855.1 uncultured archaeon | reverse complement strand
AATTTCTCTACTGGGCTAATTCAAATTGGACAGCTGCAGAAATCGAACGAGCTTATGGCATTTGTAAAGCTGAGGGGCTACATCCTCCAATTGTTGAACAGGCAAAATATAGTTTACTGAGTAGAGAAATCGAATTGACTCATCTATCTACTATTGATTATAATAATTTAGGAATTGCAGCTTATTCCCCTCTTGAAGAAGGAATACTTACTGGAAAGTATAATCGTGAGAAACCAGCTAATTCAAGAGCTGAGAAATTGAAAGGTACAATATATGAAGAATGGGTATCAGAGCACTTTGAGAAGATGCTTACAGATGACAATCTGAACAAATTGAGGAAACTAGAAGAATTAGTTAAAGAGCTTGAAATTTCAATGGCTCAAATGTCGATTGCTTGGGTACTCTCACAAGGATTTGTTAATACTGCAATTGTTGGTGCAAGTAAAACTGAGCATCTAGAAGAGAACATCAAAGCTTCCGATTACAACCTAGATAGTGACTCTTTACAAAGAATCGAAGAAATCATGGATAACAAACCTCAGTATGAAGGTGATCATGCAAGATGGACCTATACTAATATGGTTAAGACTTTGAAAAAAAACAACTATAGAATTCCTTCAGTAGCTAAACGTCAGTCACAAGAAGAGAAAGAGAAGAGAAAAGAGGTAGAAGAAGAAGAATAATTTTATTTCAGTTTTTTAACTATGAAACGAAATTCTTCATTTTCACGATCTTCTGTGGTAATAAGCTCTTGACCAGTCATATTGACCCATGCAGGAATATCTCTTTTACTTCCAGGATCAGTTGTTAAGATCTCAAGAATTTGTCCAACTTCCAATTTCATTATTTCTTTCTTGGATTTCAGAACTGGAACAGGACAGCTTAATTTACGAGCATCAAGAGTTTTATGAATTTTTCCAGTAAATTCTGTTGTTGAAGACAATTTCTCTACAGTGTCTTTTGGCTTTGTTTCAGTGAAATATATTAGATCTTCATCAGTTACTTCCTTAGTGGTTGGGTATCCTTTTTTGTACCATTTGCTCATTCCACCTCTTAAACTCTTGACATGCTTAAAACCTGCTTTGATAAGAATCTCAGCACCAACAAGAGAAAATCCCCCACCTGGACAGATAGTAACTATTTCCCTTTCTTTAAAGGAAGAAAGATTCTCAATGTTATATGGGAATTGAAAGCCAGGAATTAACTTAGCATTTGGAATATGTCCATATGACTTATATGCTTTCTCAGTAACATAGTAATCATCTTTATCTCGCATATCAATCAGTAAGGGAGGTTGATCTGAGTTTAACAATTCATTCAACTCATGACCTTTTATTTCAGGTATACCAGGCATATAAAATCTCAGTCTGATAAGACTAAAGAATAGCATTTTCAAGACTTTTGGGACCATTTTCGGATTTATTTCATCTTTCTTAGGATCATCATTTTTTGCCAATTTAATCAACTATTTTTATTACTACATTACCTTTTTTACGTCCTGTTTCAACATATCTGTGTGCTTCGACAATCTCTTCCATCGGATATTGCTTATCTATTACTGCTTGCAAATTTCCTGCTTCACAAATCTCCTTAAGGATAACTAGGTCTTCTCTAACAGTTGAAGGTTTATCCATTCCTCCTGTGTCCTTATTAACGTCAAGAAATACACCATTTTCCTTTAGAACTGATTTACCATTCTTATCCATTTTGCCTACTGCATCAAAAATGATATCATAAGTTTCTTTACTTTGTGTAAAATCTTCTTTAGTATAGTCAATTACTTTGTCTGCTCCTAATGACTTCACCATTTCTAGATTGCTAGTACTGCATATTCCTGTAACCTCTGCACCATAGTACTTTGCAATTTGCACTGCAGTTACACCAGTACTTCCCGAAGCACCATATATTAGCATTTTTTGTCCTTTCTGGATATTGGCTTTACGAATAATCTTTAACACAGTTATTCCAGAAT
>CAZPXJ010000106.1:1353-10248 GCA_964590855.1 uncultured archaeon | reverse complement strand
TCTCCGTTTTATACTTCTTCAGTCTTCAACCTACCAAATTAAGCGAAAAAATGGGTGATAAGGCGTGGATATTTTGTAGAAATTTAAGAATAGCTGCTTCATTCTTTGAGTTGGTTGCTGTAGTAACGCCTATTCTCTGGATATGGTTTCCAGTACCAGGAATAGATTGGAAGATATTCAATGAATGGTGGATAGGAGTAGTTCTTAGCTTAATTGTTTTTATCCCAGGAGCAGTTATTATGTACATTGGAGTAAAAGATGCAGGTAAAGAAACCCTTACACCATCGGAAGAAACAGAGATGTATGGTGGAATTTACAGATACATTAGACATCCTCAAACAACTGGCGAAATGCCTATGTTTCCAGCACTTGGTTTAGCACTAAACTCTTGGTTTTTAGTGATTATATTAACAGCGTTCATAATTATTTACATACCAATCATTATGATTTTTGAGGAGAAAGATCTTGTTAGGAGATTTGGAAATTCATACAGGGAATACCAGAAAACAACAGGAGCACTCTTTCCAAAAATAAAAAGAAAGAAATAAACAGATTATTTCTTTATAGGAAATTTCACAAATTTATTCACAAAATATACTATAGCAGCTAAACCAGCTGTTCCACCAACTATTGTCACGCTCCAAAATACAGCAGGTTTTTGAAAGGCTGAAGGATTCTCAACTAAATCTCTGAATTCATCTAGAATCTCTTGCGCATCTAGAAGCTTTTCTATAGCAGGTACATAGTCCATGGATGAATAAAGGATATATGCTTCTTCAACCAAATTGGTAACTTGTTCCTCATACTTGTTTGCACCAATCAGTGGTCCAACAGATCTATATTGTTCTAGCATAAGTAGCAAATCTGTACTAATATGGTAATAATAGTAATCAAAGAAGTATCTGGAATAAGCATCAATGTAGAAAGAGCTGAAAGAAACACTCCCACATAGTTCTCTAGCAAAGATGCTCATAACATCATCAACATATGCTGTACCCCAACCATAATACCATCGATATGTAATTGGAAAACTCATAAAGTGACCCAATAGGCGGATCAAGGTACTTGAAACACCGATGAAGGGGTTACTAACAGAACCATTTACAAATATATCATATACTGAACGCTGCAATACAATGCTTTCAAAAAAGGAGGTATCCCGAACTGTTATCAAATCATTAATGAAATTCTCACCAAATCGAAACGTGGAATTATCTGTTATGAAGACATAAACTGGGATAATTGTACCAGCTCTTTCCATATCGAAATAGTTTTCTTGTTCAGAATCAAAAGCTTGCGCTAATCCATTTCCCAATTCTACATAGTAGCCAAATTCATCATGGAATGAATTACTCATCATTATAGAATACAGCTCTGGGTAATCCACCATCTCTGAATAAACAACCTCAACACCCCAATTTATCCATGGGAAAGAGGTAGTAAAAGGTTGTGCGATTCTTTCAGCTGTTGTCACCCAATTAAGTGAATCAGTCAGATAACCTATGTGAGTAGCGTTGTTGATAACATGACACTGAATAGAAATGGTTTCAGTCATTGGCGGAGTTACTATTGCTGTTGGAGAAAATATATTGTTTAGATAGCTCTGAATCCACTCTTGAAGATAGATAGCTAAGGATGCTTTTCCCAAGTATTCTGTAAGATCAAGAGTACTGCAGTAACCATCCAAATCATAATCATAGTAATAATAATCCCCATACAATGTATCTAGACCATACAACAAAGGCAAGTATTGAACGTAATCTAAGCTTGCTGATGGATCAATATAGCAGAACCGATGTTTGCCACCCCAACCAGCTACTGGCGCATAGTCAATTGTTTCGTTTGTAGGATACCCTAGAGGGATATGGGTATTTGTATCATAATCATAATGTTCAACTGAATAAGTGTGTTCTAAACTATGATCAGGAGCATCAAATTGGGAAAAATTTAGCATATACATAGTATATTCGAGTCGTGTCTTTTCTTCAAACAAATTCTGGTAAATGTAATCTTCTACAAGATCTGCATCAATTACCAAACCGCCATAAGGTATAAAATAATCAGCTGGATCGGTCATGTTTCTTGTAATCATCAATTCATCTATTGCAGTTATATTTGCTCTATATCCTGCTAATGTTCTATTTTCAGCATTATCAAGTAAGAAGTTCTCCATATCATTTGTTTCTACTTCAGAAAGATAAGAAAAAGTATAGTTGATATTATATCTTGAATGCGGGAAGGACCCATTGGAGTATTGAAAGGGATCCGAAACAATACTCCCCATAATAAATTCAATATTTTCCTCCAGAACTATGTTTTCGTCAAATCCTATGAAAACAATATCTACAAAAAACTCTTCTTCTCTTAAGGTTTGGATACTATTCTTTGGAATATTCGAAAGAAGGTTGTTTTGAACAGGTAACAAAAAATAGACTATAATCATAATGAAGCAAGTTCTTACAATTCTTGATTTAAACATAATAATATTCTAATTACTGACATTTATATTAGTAACTACGAAACTTTGACGAAACCTAAAAGCTACCTTGTCTCAGAATTGGAAAGTGAATAAAATATTTATTCTTGTTCTCTTTTACTATAGTTGAAATGTGGATTAATGCGAGTGAAGCAAACGTTCTAGTCTCTGAACTTATTGGGAAACTTAGAGACAAGAATACTAATCCAGCAGAATTTAGAATTTATCTCAAACGTTTAGGTAATTTCTTGGTTTATGAAGCTGCAAAATACTTTAACAAAACTAGTAATTCTGTTGAAACACCTTTGGGTCAAGCTAACTACGAAACCATAAGCGATGAATTAGTAATTATATCTATACTTCGAGCAGCTTTACCATTGTCAGAAGGAGTTTTGGAAGTTATTCCTAAAGCAAAAGTTGGAGTTATTTCTGCTTCAAGAGGAAAGAAGATACAAGAGGAAGGCAAAGATTTCCGTATAGATTGTACTTACTCAAATATTCCTTATCTTGAAAATAGGGTTGCATTGATTGTTGACCCTATGTTAGCAAGTGGTTCGACATTATCGTTTATCTTAGATCAATTGTCAAATCAAAAACCCTCAAAGTTAATAATCCTCTGTGCTATTGCTTCAGATTTTGGTATTAAAAGAATATTAGAAAAATACCCTCAAGCAACAATTATTGCTGGTGATGTTGATCAAGAACTTAACGAAAAAGGATACATAGTACCTGGTCTGGGAGATGCTGGAGATAGAGCATTTAACACATAATGATTATATTTTAGAAGGAGAAAAAAGTGAATTCAGATACAGAATCAAAAGAACAAGAAGAGAGAAAGTTATTATCTTCTATTAAAGAATTTAAAGTTCCTTGGAAAGAGTTCCTTAATTGGAATTTGTTGTTTTTAGTTGCTTGGATATTTTCACTTCTCTATATGTTTCTATGGTCACCAGAGAAGCAGCCAGGGGATCCAGGTCTCTTGAATTTTGGTGAAGTATATCCTGCAAGTACCCATCCACTAGAGTGGGCTATTTTCAATTTTATAGCAATATGGGGTTTACTATATGCAGTACTACTGCTACTAGAGAATAGAGAGAGGTTTATACCCGCATGGTTATTTGTTTTAGTATCTTTAGCACTAGGGATGTACGGATTAATGGCTTATTTTGGGTTAAGAAGTGTTTGGAGAAAAAAACCTAAGACAAAAAAATCACTTTATACAAAGATTGTAGATTCGCGAATTTTAGGAATTATATTAGCTGGACTAGCAATAGCTCTATTACTTTTCGCTATTATCAAAACGAGTATTGTTGGTGGTTGGGGTGGATTTGCGACTAATTTTATGAATGTTAGTCTCATTCAAGTTATGACTGTAGACTTTACTCTATTTGCCTTGTTCTTTCCAATCATATTATGGGATGATATGAAAAGAAGAAATTGGAAGAACTTTGGTTTATTTGTAGTGTTCAGTATTCCAATAATAGGGGCGATCGCATACGTGGTAGCTAGACCAAGATTGCCAGAAGGGGAAACCGTTTCCCCTGCATAAACTTTTAAATTTTGTGGGTACAATCGCTAAAACCTAAATTTATAAAGGCATCACATCAGAAGTTAGCGTAATGAAAATTCCACTACAGAAATATTGGGATGTACAAAAGAAGTACCTCGCACCTTTCAAAGCAAAGGTATTGCTGTTAGCTCTATTATTGGGTAGTGGAACCCTTTTACTAATTTTCTCTCCTTTGATTGTTGAAAGGTTCATCTTTCTTGCAACTAATGGTCACCCTTTACAAGATCCAAATTCAAACTTATATTGGAGTACTAACCAATTTAGTTTTCTGAATATTGGAAATGTCTTCAGGGCTTTGATCTTATTAGCATTGCTTTACATTTTAGCGATGGTTTTACAACAATTGATAACTTTAGCATCAGTTTATTTGAGCCAGATTCTTTCTTGGTCTTCTACAAATATGTTAAGATTCGATTTAACAAAACACTGCATAAACCTTGATATGACCTTTCACAATGAGCACAAACCAGGAGAGATGATTGAGAGAATTGATGGGGATGTAAATACTTTAGCTACTTTCTTATCACAATTTGCTGTTCAATTAGTGACTTCTTTGCTTACTATAATTGGTTCTCTTGCACTATTATTCTCCAAACATTGGATTATAGGGTTATCATTTACTGCATTCACACTTTTAGCTATTGTAGTAATGTATGTTCTAAGAAACTTCTCAGTTAAAGCTTGGGAACAACAGAGGCAAACCAGTGCAGACATGTATGGAACTATCGAAGAGAGTCTGAGTGCGATTGAGGATATTCGTGCTAATGCAGGGATTAAAAATTCAATGCGTAAATTCTTTGATGCTTCAAGAAAAGATTTCAAAGCTTTCAGAAAAGCACTTGTTAGAGGACAAGTTTTTGTGATGTCTATCTGGACAGTTATTGCAATCATTAATACATTGGTTTTCGCTCCAAGCATTCCTCTAGTAAATAGGGGAATCATAGATTTACCTACTATCTTCCTAATCCAAATGTTTGCAGGCATTCTATTAAGACCAATCTTCACAATTACACGACAAATGCAAGATTTACAAAGAGCAGGAGCTTCTATTGATAGAATAAACAAGCTCTTTGATATGGAAACTAAAATACATGACACAGGTAATGAAAAACTATCGCCTGGTCCATTAAGCATTGAATTTGATAAACTAAGCTTTGCTTACAATGAAGATAATTATGTTCTTAAAGACATTTCTTTCAAACTTGAACCAGGACAAACTCTAGGAATAGTTGGTCATACTGGAAGCGGGAAAACAACCATTTCAAGATTAATTTTCAGATTATATGATCCTAAACAAGAGGATGGAACTATCAATCTAAATGAAACAAATATAACCAATTTATCTCTTCACGATTTACGAGATAAAATCTCATATGTAACACAAAATGTTGAATTATTCCAAGCATCAATAAGAGACAATGTAACCCTCTTTGATAATAGAATACCTGATATTCGAATCGAATCAATTCTTCTAGACATAGGATTGGGAGATTGGTTAGAAAAACTTCCAGAAGGATTGGATACCATCATATCTTCAAGTGAACATGGAATCTCAGCTGGTGAAGCTCAACTGCTAGCACTTGCTCGAGTATTCATCAAAAGTCCTAATCTTGTTGTTTTAGATGAAGCTTCATCAAGATTAGATCCCGCAACAGAAAATCTTCTTGATCAAGCGATTGAGAAACTACTGATTAATCGTACTGGAATAATTATCGCTCATCGCCTTGCTACATTAGAAAAAGTAGATGACATATTAATCATTGACAAAGGTAAGACCCTCGAATATGGAAAGAGAGAAGATTTAGCAAAGGACTCGCAGTCGAAATTCTATCGCTTGTTACAGACAGGAGAAATAGAGGAGTTGTTGAAATGAAAGTACTCAAGATGTCTTGGAGAATGTTGAGATATAGACCAGGTCTTGTTATCTCTGGTTTCCTGGCTGACATATTATTCTTTCTACAACCTCTAGTAGCCAGTTTAATTGTAATGGAGATATTCAATAGACTCCAAGGATTTCCAGGATGGAATTTCGAGGTGAACATTTGGGTGCTTGTTCTACTTATACTACCCCTTACACTGAGTATGCGACTCATAGGTGATTTTGTGTTTGTGTTCACTATGTGGGTTTTTGTTATACTTAGTAGAATACTACTTAGAAAAAATATGCTGATTGGCATCTTCAAAAAACCGGGTGCTGTTGCCCTTCCAGATTCACCAGGAGAGGCCGTATCAAGATTTAGAGGGGATACGGAAGAGTTCATGTGGTTCACTTATCACCTTACTTCTTTCTTCAGTTTAGGTATATTCACTGGAATTTCCTTCTATCTAATGAGCGGTATTAACTGGAAGGTTACTATCTTTGTGAGTGTGCCACTTTTAGTAATGATGATCATGGTGTTCTTTACTAGACCCATATTTACTAGATTAAGAAAAGCACGAAGAAAAGCAGCTGGTGCAGTTACACGTACAATAGGTGAGATTTTCAGATCCGTACAATCGATCAAAGTCGCTGTTGCAGAAGATTACGTCCTAAGCTATTTTGGAGAGATTAATAGAAAAAGGAAAGTAGCTGAAGTTAAAGACGAACTCTTCCACCAATTACTCCATTCCATTTATAGAGTAACAATCTATCTTGGTATAGGGACCATATTACTTCTTGTTGGAAATAATATGCAAGGTAATATATTTTCAATAGGAGAATTATCTTTCTTTGTTAGTATACTAGGGGAACTTGGAGAATTTGTTTGGGATATGGGTGATTTAGTTCCAAGATACATTCGAACTAAAGTTTCACTTGACAGAATGTTCAGACTAATTAAAGGGGAGACTGTTGAAGTTTCAGAATTTGATTTGGTTAGACATGGTCCAATTTATGTCAAGGAACCTTACCCATCAATTCCAGCTTTGAATATTAAAGATACACAAAGGCTAGTGAACTTTAGTATCAACAATCTGTCCTATACTTATCCAAATTCGGATAAAGGTATCAAAGATATAAATTTCGCAGTAGCTAAGGGATCATTTACAGTTATCACAGGCAGGATAGGATCGGGAAAAACAACTCTTCTTCGAGCTATACTTGGTTTATTACCGAAAGATGAAGGTGAGCTAGTTTGGAATGGAGAGGTTATTGAGGATCCTGCAGAATTCTTTACTCCTCCAATTACAGCATATACTTCACAGGTACCTCGACTATTTAGTGAGACTGTCAAAGAAAATATTCTGATGGGGTTGCCTGAAGAATCAGTTGACATTGAAGAGGCTCTGAAACTTGCTGTTATAGAGAAGGAAATAAAAGATTTTGAGAAAGGTCTAGATACAATAATAGGTCCCAAAGGTGTCAAATTATCAGGAGGCCAAAGGCAGAGATTAGCTGCTGCAAGAATGTTTGCCCATGAATCAGAAATTTTCATTTTTGATGATCTATCTAGTGCGTTAGATGTAGAAACTGAACAGAAACTCTGGAAGAGAGTATTTGAGAGAAGAGGGTCATCAACATGTTTGGCTATTTCACATCGTCCAATCGCCCTTCGACGAGCAGATAATGTTATCGTACTCAAGGATGGTAAAATAGAAGCGCAAGGGAAATTAGATGATTTACTTGAAACAAGCACTGAGATGAGACGTTTATGGGAAGAGAAGATAGTTAGATCTAAACCAGATTCAATTTCATCTCAAACCGATTAACAATAAAAGAAAGGGTATTCCCTATAATCTTCTTTTGAAGAAATCAAGAATAGTTTTGAAAGATCTTATTCTGAAAGTTTGATCTGTAAATCCACCATGACCAATATCTGTATGTTCAATGTACTCAAAGGTTTTTTCTCCGTCTTTTCCTTCTTTCCAACCTAGTTCGAGTAGTTTATTTTTATAGACTCTTGCTTGAGAAATGGGACATCTAGGATCATGGGTTCCATGAACTATCAGTAAAGTAGCTCTTAGATTCTCTGCAAAATTTATGGGAGATCTTTCTTTATACAAATCTTCATTTTCTTCAATTAAACCAAACATCATATGTAAATAGTGTTTGAAATGGGGCATGCTCTCTTCATATAACGACTTCCAGTCAGTTATACCTACACTTGCAGCTCCAGCTTTCCATAAATCAGGTCGTTTTACTGTGGCCCAAAACGTCATATATCCACCATAAGACCCTCCAAAAATGCCGATTCTATTTTCATCTATATAGTCCAATGTTTTTAGATAATCAACACCAGCAAGAACGTCATCAAAGTCTCCACCACCGACATCTTCTATATTCAAATCTTGAAATTCTCTTCCATAGCCTGTTGAACCTCTGAAATTTGGTTTTAGAATTACAAAACCATTATTTACCAAAATCTGATCAAACATGCTGAAGTTTCTGAAATACTGACCTGTAGGTCCCCCATGTATCTGAACTAGCACAGGTAGTTTAGCCCCTTGATTAATCTCCTTAGGTTTGTATAGAATCGCACCTATAGTTAGATTTTCTGTAGAAGGATATTCAACATAAACATCCTCAACAAAGAAATCCGGTTCTAATTCACCGAGATCTGTGGGAATAAGTTCGTCTATAGTATTATTCTTCAAATTATATTTTATCAAATTACTAGGACTAGTGGAAGTATTTAATGTTAATACTAGATATTCATCATCTTTTGTTATTGCTGTTCCAGATACAATACCAGGTGGGAAATCAAGTGATCTTTCTTCACCTGTTTTAATGTCATATATCATTGGAGAAACAGTTGCTTTTGAATTTCGAGCACAAACCAAAAATTCACCATTATCTGAAATCTTTCCTGAATACTCTTCAAATGAACCATCTCCAAACCACTTCATTTCTTTGGTTTCTAAATTATATATG
>CAZPXJ010000106.1:0-1343 GCA_964590855.1 uncultured archaeon | reverse complement strand
CCAGCTCTAGAATTACCTTCAAAATCGGATGTTAAGGCAAGTTTCTTACCATCTTTGGAAATATCAGTAACTCCATCTTTTGATCCTTTTTTGAAACTTAGTAATTGCCTTTGATTTGTTCCATCAACATTCATTATCCAGATATCACTATTGTGGAGATTTCGTGTGTCATTATAACCAAATACTATATAGTCATTCATTGGGCTCCAAAATGCTCCAAGAACTGGTCTTTCATAGTTGGTTAATTCTTGAACTTCTTGACTCTCAAAATCATAACTAAAGATGTTTCTTTGACCATTTCTTGTTGAAAGGAATAGAAGCTTTTCACCATCGGGACTTGTATGAGCAACATGTTCCTGAAATGTTGGTGTTTCCGTTAACTGTTTGGTTTCTTTGTTTTCTAAATTTATTATATACAGATCGTGTTTCTCGTTACCATCTTTATCTTTTGCAAAGATTATGTTTTTATTATCGCGGGTCCAGACAAATCCAGCTCTTAAAGCTCTAGGCACTTCTCCGTGACTAATTTGTTCATATTCTTTAGTCTTTAAATCCATCACATAGAGTTCTACTCTACCTGTGATATCCCAAAAAAAAGCTATTTTATCTTTGGAATGATTTAAGCTCGGCATATAGAATTGTGGAATACGAGCTATTTTTTCGATAAGTTCAGCTGACATAAGGTATAAACATCACTAAATTTGAAAAGATTTCCGATACAACATGTGCCAAAGGTACACTTCTTGGTCACAAATTGTGTTTGTTCTTTTTATATATGGTAGAGAAGCAATAGATAGAACAATTAAATTGGTGATAAAATGGGTGATACAGTCGTAAAAGAAGACGAAAAAGTTGAACTAACCAAGGTCGATGGAAATCTAAAAGTCGGGGATGGAGCAGTAATAACAGTTCCTTCAGGCACTTTAGTTATTTCCGGGGATCTAGTTAGTCAAGGAGATATTATGATACATGGCGCAGTCAAAGTTAATAATATTAAGCATGACTGGGGTTATTTAGAAATAGAAGGAGATGTAGAAGCATCGCTTGTAAAAGTCTCAAGCCGAAGATCAAGTAATGGGTCAAAATTAATAGTAGCTGGCTCATTAAAATGTGTAGAAATCAACATTGATGGTGGTTTAGAAGTTGATAAAGACCTCACATCTGGAGATGTTGAGATAGGGGGCAGCATTGTTGTTCATGGTGATACAATTGTTGGTGATTATGATATCAGTGGTTCTGCCAAACATGGAATGAATTTAACTGCCACAGATATTGAAGTAAGTGGTTCTTTGAAAGTTGAAGGAGATGTTGCTACCATGGGGATTACGGATTATGCTCAAGGT
>CAZPXJ010000105.1:0-10326 GCA_964590855.1 uncultured archaeon | reverse complement strand
GTATCCCTAGTTATTGGTCACTTATCATATCAATCACTGTAATTGTCATGTGGGATGTCATTGTTAGACTCTGGGAGAAGTTGCATTTCATAGGTAGTTTGGAATGGTTATTGTTTTCTATCAAGGCAGGTTTTTCAAAATCAAAAATCTTCAAGAAAGATCCATTGAATATTGAAGGAATACTATATGGTATAGAACCAATAATATTCGTAGATATTATTGAAACACAAGATACTCCAGTTAAAGAAGCTACGACATGAATTAGATATCTTTAATATTTGATACTGTTTTATAATACGTGATTAGATTTGGATATTCCCGATAATATAATTGAATGGTTACTAGAGGAAGAAAATCCGTCAATCAGATTCCGTACTATGCAGGAACTACTAAAGATACCAGAAACTGATACTGAAGTTAAATCAACAAAAGAACAGATTTTGTCATATAAACCAGTAAAGACCATACTAGATGCTATGCATCCTGAAGGATACTGGGAAGAAATCAATCCCAGAAGTAAAATTGTTTTTGGTTCTGGTGTAGAATATCAGACATATACCACACATTTCATTCTTGCTTATCTTGCTGAGTTAGGATTAACCAAAGAACACCCTAAAGTAAACAAAGCAGCTGATAGATATCTATCTTTGCAGCAACCTGACGGCGATTTCCTGAGACATTATTCTTGTCTATATGGTATGAATACTCGTACTTTCACTCTTCTTGGATATAGAGATGATCCGAGGGTTAAGAAAACCATAGAACTAATGAGAAACTCTGTTCGTTGGGATAATGGGTATCTATGTGACACTCATGAAGGGAAATATAAAACAAGACAAGTAAAAAGTTGCGTTCGAGGAAGTGCAAAGATTCTTTATGCTCTAGATGTTTTACCTGAATTATGGGAAGAACAGTTTGCTAAGAAAATCGTGGATTATTTCCTGAATAGAGAAATATTGTATGCTTCTACAGATAAAAATAAGTTAGTTAGGAAAGATGCGGGACAAACTAGTTTTCCGTTTATGTGGAGATTTGGATTAATTGATGTTCTACTGCCTTTAGCAAGAATGGGATATGGAAACGATCCTAAAATGCGAAGAGCATGGGATGTTCTAGAAAGCCATAGAACTAAAGCAGGAGAATATATCCTAGACAAGGATGTCAAATGCAAATATTGGAAAGTAGGAGAGAAAGGGATGCCAAACAAGTGGATAACTTTCTACGCGTATTTATGCAGGAAATATAAGTAATGATTTTTTATTTGTCTTTTAAATTTTTATTCTGTTATTGCACTCTTTGTTTTTTTTCAATAATGAGTTTTATTTCTATCAGAATGAAAGTTCATATATAATTATCAAAGATAATAGTTGTTCCAATAGGATTAAATGAATTTGAGATAACATAAAAATTGCTAATAGACTTACCCAGATAGTAAAAGGGTTGCAAGGCAAGATATCTAGAACTAACTACTCCTTGTGGATAATAAAGTATACTTGTATTTTTGTTTTGTAATTGTTCCATAACAGCTTCTTTTGAGAAATTAGCTGCATCAATTATAGTCCAACCATGTACTGCACCAGTACCTAGATACCCAGGTGCATGCATATCTGTTCCAGTTATCATTCCAATGCTGCCATAGTTGTCTATACAGAATTGATAAGAAACATAGTCAAACTCCTCTCCTATATGATTGTCATCATTTACGATTTCAATGAAGTCAACTCCCAATGCTATTAACTCACTTCGAGAAGGATCTGGATCACTTGCACCAAAGGTCCAAGGAAGATGGTTAACAGTTACCACTCCTCCCTGAGAATGAACTTCATCAATAGCTAGTTGTATCTCTGTATTATTTGGATTGGAAGGTATTGGTAAAATCCATTCTTCAATACCAAGGAAATTCATATGAATGCGACTAGTTGACCATTCCATACCAGGAATGATGATAATTTCATCTTTATATTTCAGAGATATCTCATCAATGTCCTCTAAACTGTCTATGTTGTTATGATCTGAAATTACAAAAGCATTGTAACCCATAGAAATATGCCATTTAACTGATTGTTCCACTGTTAGAATCCCATCACTATATCTTGTATGGGAGTGTTGGTCCAGGATTATATTTCCTAAAGATTCATTGTAACCTGGTGGAGTATAGGGCGAAGGGTAATCCCCAATATAATCTGCATCAGCTGATATAGTGGGTCCGAATCTGTAAAGTAGGACACTTAATGTTATGAACGCTGATGTTACTATCAAATAAACTATAAAATGACGAAGAATCATTTTCAGATTTATTGACAATTTCATGTTTGTAAATTTATTATGTACTTTTAAAACAAGCTGATTGGTTCCATCTTAATAGCATATAAATGTTATATGAACTAGTTAATCAAAGGGATTATTCTTTTATACTTATTATCAATAAAAAAGATATGTCTAAATATTCTATTAAATCTAAATTAGGGGACTTAATGAATAGTCCCAAAGCTAAAGGCGTTCTAGAGAAGCATTTACCTGGAATATCCAAAGATCCTCAGCTGAAAAAAGGATTTAAGATGACTCTGAAGTTCATTGCTAATATGCCAGGTTCTGGTTTTCCAAAAGAAAAACTCCCAGATATAGATGCTGATTTGCAAGCTATAGAAGAGGATGATGAAGAACTTCCCACAATACAAGAAGATGACGAAGAAACCACTCCCCCATCACTAGGATATACTTTAGAGGAAATTCCTAAAACCACTAAAAGATTGGAAGGAAAAGTTGTGATTCTTACAGGTGCTAGTGCTGGGCTTGGAAAGCAAATGTCCATCCGTCTAGCTCAAGAAGGAGCCAAATTAGCAATATGTGCTAGGTCGGTAGACAAATTGAAGGTTACAGCTGAGCTATGTGAGACTGAAGGAGCTGAAGTATTAGCTGAAAAATGTGATGTCTCTAAATATGATGATCTGAAGAAATTCATTGATAAAACTGTCAAACGGTTTGGGACCATTGACGTGCTGGTTAATAATGCTAATTTTGAAGCTGATCGAATGCTGTTCCTTGATCAAGATGTGGAAATGTTAGACACAGCTTTACACACAGGTGTTTACGCACACTGGCACTTGATGAAATTATGCTATCCTTACATGAAGGGAAAATCCTCATCCATCATCAATTTCACTTCAGGAACCTATCAAGTGGGATTGGACCTCTATGCATCTTATGCTGCAGATAAAGGCGCAATACGCGCACTTTCAATGGTAGTTGCCCGTGAGTGGGGAGCTGATGGCATTCGAGTGAATACAATTAGCCCTGTTGCCATAACTGACACCATCGTGGATAAACTCTCACCAGAATACTCAGCATGGGTAAAAAGTATGATGAAAGACAATGCCATGCAACGTGTTGGTGATCCTTACTCGGATATTGCACCTGTTTTAGTATTTCTAGCTTCAGAGGAGAGCCGATGGATTACTGGCCAGAATATTAATGTAGATGGTGGGCAGAGAGAAACAATACATGTTTAATCTTTTTTCCCACCTGCTAATTTTCAACTGATTTTGCTGTTTTTTCTTCCTTAAGAGTAAAATTTTCTTGAACAAGATTTGCTAGAGGTTTTCTCCCTTGATTGTTCTTTCGATTTCTAATTTTGATTGGAGAATGTAAGTTGTAAAATTCAGATTTTTTCAACAAATTCTTTGTAAACAATGGTTGTATAATCAATCTAAGAGAAGAAACTATCCATCTAGTGTATTTATTCTTATCTCCCATTTGGCGGTAATATTCATCCAGTGATATTCTCTGATATTTGAGATATGATTGTGATTTTGTTGTATCCAAAAAACCACAACTAAAATTCTTTTGTGCGAAAGCTATATCGGGGAAAGGATTTTTACTAAAACCAAACAATTTCATCATAATGTCAAGAAATTCTCGATATGTCGTTCGATTTTTTTCTCCACCAGCTAGATGATAAATTCCTGATTCTGTTTCTATTGTTGTTGCTTTAGCTAGAGCTAGACCCACATCTCTTGTATCAAGAATCTCTAGAGAAGTATCTAAAGGAACATTAAACATCAATGGATCTACCTTTAGATTTGAAGATGTAATAAACGATAATCTAAATATCAGATATTTTAGTGAAGATTCTTGGATAATTCTCTCTGCTTTGATTTTACTCTCTGCATAATTATCTCCAGGAATTGGGTTTATTGGATCTGAAAGTTTGATATAATTGTTATCTAATCGATCACCATAAACAGCTATCGAGGATGTATATATTATAGTAGGAGGATTGGGAAGGTTTTGTAAAACTTTTACAAGTATTCTTGTTCCTTCTACATTTACTAAATTTGCTAAAGCAGGCTTTTCATATGCTAAAGGAGGGATAATAGCTGCTACATGGATTACATGAGTTATGTCATCGTGAATTTCAAAAAATCTCTTTATATCCTCATGTTTAGTAAGATCTCCCCAAAATACTTCTATTAATTCGGAATTTCTCTTGAGGAATCTTCTAGCTACTTTCTGATTCGTTTTTGACTTTATATCAAAAACAGTTGTTCTCATTCTTATATTCATTAATTCTGAAAGTGTACTCTTCCCCACATTTCCAAAACCACCAATTAATGCTATTCTCATTTTATTTTCCTAAAATTTAGAAAAAAAGAAGTGATTTTTCAATCCAATTTCTTAATTTGAAAATTTCAAGCTTAAATATTCGATTCTCTCCCTATAAACATTCGTAACTAACAAAAATGTAGTTTATATTCTGAAATGTCTATTAGTTGGATGTTTAAGTGGTTTTTTCCTTATTTTTCAAACTAGAATTTTCTTCGATTTTGAGATGCTTAACTTTACTTACTCCTTTTGCGAGTTCTACTCCATTTATTTCTTTGAAACTGCATTCATTGCATGTATAATTCTCTTATTAAGTTTTACAATTTAAATATCTGCAAAAGCTTTTATTCTAATAGGAGAATGTCAATTATGAACTATGAAGTAAATATAGAATCTAAAGAAACTTCAGAACCTATGGAAACAATCATTGTAGAAACAAAAATGCCTGATTGGTTAAGATTTTTCAATGTTTTTTTTGGTTTGATACAATTTGTTGCAGCTTTCGTAATTATACTATTTAAAGAAATTGATCCTTATATTATAATTATTTTTTCAAGTCTAGTTCTGCTAATAGGTCTCATTAGATTAGCTAACGGAATTTTTGATAAAGGCTTGAAAATGATTCCAAAAATCTTAAAGATAGTTGTAGGCTCTATCTTGACTGTTTTAGGAATTCTTAGTTTCTTTGCTGAGGACATTAGTGGTGAAGGTCTCTTCATAATTTTAATCGCTAGTGCCATGATCTTAAATGCTTTGACAAGAATAACTGTTATAGTTGTTCGAAAGAAGCTTCCTAAAGCTGTAAAAGTATTGCTACTTGTACTATCATTACTTATGTTAGCTCTAGCAATAATAGCTCTGCTGGAACTACTAGTAGGTATTCTGCCAGCTTTAGCAGAAGATCAACATGAACTTTTAATAGGTATATTGGCAATGACTTTGCAGTTTTCTGGTATAGGAAGAATGGTATCAGGAATATCAGGATTTCGACTAACTACAATAAAAACTGAAGAAGAATATCAAAAACAGCAAAAACTCAAAAAAGAAAAAAAAGAGAAGATTAACCAAGAGAATAAATTGCGTAAAGCACAAAGAAAAGCAAAGAAGTGAAAAAACTCTTCTTTCTTTTTTTTTGAATTAACTTGTTATTTACATTCCTTTAGGTGTTACCTCATCTATTAATTCAACTGTTACTTTCTTTAATCCCTTTTCTCTTGCCTTATTTTCTACTGTTGCAATTACCATTTTGTGGACAAATTGTGGAATTCTCTCAAGTTTCGCTAATGCTTCTGGTGTCCACTCGAGTTCCTCTTTATCTTCTTGAACTAGTTCAGGGATGTCAAGTTTTTCATCTTCTGAAGCTACAACCAGAATATTCGTGAAGCTCTTTTGAATAAGATTGAAAGTATTTGAACCAATTAATGAAATCTGATCTTTATGAGATCCCCATCTTCCCATAACTATTAAACTTGCATTATTCAAAGAAGCATATTGATGGATTTTGGGGACTGCTTTGCCAATCAAAACCTTAGTCTTAGTTTTAATGTTCTTGGATTGAGCATACAATTCCCCTCGCTTTAGATAATCTTCATAGATTTTTTCTAATCCTTTGTCAATAATCTCATCATGTAGTTTCTCTTGAGCTGTGAAGTTAAATCTCTCTTGATCTTTTTCTGGAAGAACATCAGCAATTTTCTTAAAAACAGTCAAATGGAAGAAAGGATCATATACTGCTACAAGATGGACCTCAGCATTGAATTGTTGGCTGATTTGTAGAGCTTTTTCTAAACCAGTAAAACTATTAGCACTTCCATCTATACATACAATTATTGGTCTGCTCTTAAAATTGAAAGGCTTTTTCATGATTAAAAGGTCACTTTCTATTGTATGTGTGGTTATACGTTGTGTAAAACTTCCCAAAGTATCTTCATCATCTTTTCCATGTCCCCACGCCCCCAAAACTACTAAATCTGGTTTTTGTTTGTTTGTAACTTCTAAGAATTTGACATAGTTTTTTCCTTCTGGTGTAACTCCAGAGATTTTTACACCTCTTTCTTTAGCTAACTTAGATAACGGAGCTAAATATGCATCAGAAATCAGTTTCATCCCATCAGTAATTAAATCCTCATGAGTGTTTCTCAGATAATCTAATTTTTCATCCTCTTGATATCTCTCTGGAAGTCCATCTTCCATTTCCATAAAACGATATCTGTGTAGTTCAGAGGCATAAACATGACATCCGATTAGCTGATTCTTCTTCTGCATTTTGCTTAGTTCTAGACTTGCTTCAATTGCGTAATCAGAGTATAACGAACCATCTAGGGCAACCAATATTTTGTCATACATTCTATTTCTTCCTCGAATAAGGCGTTTTGTCTTTTATTTCTGTTGTATAAAAAAGATATCCAAAAGGATATTCTGCTTGCAGCACATGAAAGGGATCACGGGCAAATAGTTGCCTTGCTGCTAATAAGAATCTAAAATATGGGTCTGATTTATCAATAATTTTCATGATTCCATTAAATTGATAACTAGGAAATTTAGGTGCCTCTCCAGTAAAAAGTAAAGAAGCTTTAGGATTATTTTTAATATTCTGAAATGTTTTGCCTTCAAATATCTCTAAACCTCCAAGTAGGTTTGGATCAAAGTTTTCAGTGTTGTTGTAAAATTCTTGAACTATATTCATTCTTTGAAAAATACTCTCTTTCCATTCCATATCTTTTGTCTCAGCTAAGATTGTTTCATATTCGTTAACATATTTATCTAATAGTGAAGCTTTTGGGAGCATTCCCAATCCCTTATTTGCAAGATTTATAGAAAATTCTTCTTCTCCATTTGTGGCTAAAACTGGCAAATGAGCTGGTTGCATTTTGATTGATTGAGTTCCTTGATTCTTAATCATATCAAATAACCTCTTCCTTGATTCAGATTGCCATTGTAGAAAAAGGGGTGGAAGCGGAAGGATTTCGTAATTTCTTCCTTCTCCGTCCTTGAATTTTACTTCAAGAGTATTGGTGTTTGTTCCGATTGTGTAGTTAAGTTGCATTTTTTTCATCCTATCATTTGAGGGCTGTTTAAACTTCTTCTGCTTTTTCAGGATGGTGTGCAGTTACTTTGGATGTAAACCAGAATATTGCTAGGATTACCAAGGTGATAATCGTCCACACACCCATAATTCTTCCTATTGAGACTGGCGTTGGGTGCATCATACTGTCTGGTACTGGAATAATGTTGTATATTACCCAAGGGGATCTAGCTGATTCTCGGACAAATCCCATAACTACCACGATAAACATTCCCAAAAGACCAGTTATAGTTAAACAAATCCTTGAAGTGAGAGATAGTTCTCCCCATTCAGATTCTTTTAAGTCTGAGAGCATTAACCAATCTAGCATTAGGAGGGCTGCACCTATTAGTACTAAGATTAATAATGCAGGATATTTTAGATCCATAATTCCTAGCGGATTCGCAATAGCTTCTGGATCATCTATATACGTAGCTCCAAACCATGCAGGTTGCACTAGAATTACTGTACAAACAGCTGCTACTACTAAGAAACCTTTGAAAAGCTTCGTAAGGAATTGATTTTCATGTTGCGTTAGAATCCTTTCTCTTCGCTTTATGAAATAAAGTATTAACACTAGAAACAACGTTGACAGTAACGTTACCATCAATAACATTTCCCACGCCCGTGGACCATGCATTATCATTTCGAAAGCCGTATCTTGTGCATCAAAGATCGCTAACATGTAGATTAATCCAAAGATAGGTTGCATGATTAAACCTAATAGTCCCCAAGAAACACTATAAGAGCCTACCCAATCCCAGTATTTTTTAGATTCTTTATCTTTTCTATCTTTAAAATGAAACATCGCTAACATAGCTACTAGGAATCCTGTATAGGAAATTGCAGCAAATATACGATGGAATTGTAATCTCCAGGTAGTAGCATTAAACCACCATGACATGAATTCACTAAGTGGCATTGTTAAAGCTCCTGATGTTCCCCAAGTGATTGCTTCTGCTCCAGGAGTAAGCATTCCACTAGCTACCATGTTAATTAATAGCACCTGAAAGAACACTGTTACGCCATAACCGTAACCAAAAAATTGGTGCCATCCCTTTTTGATTTTTCCCCACGTAAACCAATACGTGTACAAGAAGAATATTTCTAAAGCAAAGGTAATAGCTTCTGCTAGTAAGGGTATCCAATAAATGTGAAAAAGGTTTGATGCGAATGTGGGGTATAGACCTATGAAAGCTAAGACACCTGCAATAGCAAATGTTGCTCCAGCGCTGAAAAGCATAACGTTGAATAAAGTTATGGATTTAGCTAATCTATTATATCTCTCTTTTTTGGTTTTTAAATATAGGCTCTCAGTTGCTGATGCTATCCATGAACCTCCCAAATGTAAGTTCGCGAAAAGTACGTGAGAGAGCATTACTGTAGCTATTATGACAGATCTTCCTTGTAGTCCAAGAAATTCTTGTAGAGGTAATATTTCCTCGTAAGCTGTACCATTTGTTGCTATTATATCAGAAGAAAAGGTTAATCCTCCTTGGCTAGGTACAACGACAAATATCATAACGAGTAAGTAAGCAAGTACGACGAAGATTAGAATGAAAATGGATTTAGAACCTAATATTGAACCAACTTTTCCTTGTAATCTTTCTTTAAATTTCATAAAAATCTATGTTAGATGATTTTAGATTTTTTTAAACATTATGCGAAATCTTTAATAAATGCTCATTGAGCAATTACTGTTTTCTGTATTAAATTTCTATACTATTGGTTGATCCGTTGTTTTTATCAGTCAAATACTTCTTTATTTCTGAAGAATTTTCTTCTTATAGCTATTTCTAGGAATATAATTCCTTCAATAATTATGAAGGATCCTACATAGTACGAAAAGAATATCATTGAGCTACCAAAGCTAGTAAAGAAAGTACAGATAGTTCTCCCAGAATAATAGAATGGTATGAGAGCAAGATATCTAGAATGAACAACACCTTTAGAATAGTAGAGGATACTGGTGTTCTTATCTCGTAGTTGTTCCATTATAGCTTCTCTAGAGAAATTAGATGATTGTAGAATAGTCCATCCATGCACTGCTCCAGTTCCTAAGTATCCAGGAGCATGCATATCTGTACCAGTTATCACCCCAATGCTATTATTATTGTCTAAGCAGAACTGGTATGAGATAGAATCAAACTCTTCTCCCGGATTATTATCATCGTTAATAATTTCAATAAAATCCACACCAATTGCTAAAAGTTCACTTCGAGTTGGATCTGATTCTCCATCACCAAATGTCCAAGTAAGATGATTAGCTGTAACCACTCCCCCTAAAGAATGCACTTCATCTATTGCTTGTTGAAAATCTGTATAGGTAGGAGAGGATGGTTTAGGGAGTGTCCAGTTTTCAATCCCTAAGAAGTTAAAATGAATTCGACCAATAGACCATTCCATACCTGGAATAATTATGATCTCATCTTCATACTTCTCAGCAATTTCATTGATATCTGCTAGACTCTCGATATTACTATGGTCTGTAATAACAAAAGCATTGTATCCCATATCAATATGCCATTTCACTGATTGTTCAACTGTCAAAATCCCATCACTATATCTTGTGTGAGCGTGTTGATCAAGTCTAATGTTTCCCAGTGAGAGGTCATAACCGGGAGGGAGGAATGAATCACTATCTCCTACAAAATCTGCAT
>CAZPXJ010000104.1:6269-10401 GCA_964590855.1 uncultured archaeon | reverse complement strand
ATAATTCAGAAAAAGCAAAAAAACACCCCTATCTTTGTTGTAGGACATTCTATGGGTTCTTTAATAGGGCAAAGATTTGCAATTAAACACCAAAAAGATTTGAAGGGAATAGTCCTCTCTGGAACTGGAACACAAGTCGCTCCTTTACCAACTTTTCTAAATATAGTTGCTCGAATAATAGTAAAAATTCTACCAACTTTTACAGGTCCTTCTGGAATAAATCCTGAGAATTTATCTTCTGATCCTGAATCAGTAAAGGATTATATGAATGACCCATTAATTAATTACAAAACAGCTACGGTTAAATATGGATTAAATGCGATTGACCATTATAAAAATGTAAAAGGGAAGATGGCTACATTGAAACTCCCAGTCCTTATTCAAAAGGGTGATCAAGATGATATGGTTATCAATCTAGATGAATTGATTGAAGACCTAAAACATACTGATCTAACAGTTAAAATTTACAAAGATGGAAAACATGAGATGTATACTGAAGCAAAAGAAAAACGAGAAGAAGCTTTCAAAGATTTTGTAGAATGGTTGAATTCTCATCTATGATTCTTTTAATCATCTTCTGGGCTTGAGTATTCCTTTATCAGGAGACCATCTCCAGCATTTATTTTTGCATCATCTTTAGGGAAGAAGAAATATTTACCCTTCTTTCTGACAGCAAGAATTTGGAAGAAATCATCTGTGTATTCTGCTTCCTTCACAGTCATTCCTACATACTGGGAATCTTTGGTTACAGAAATGAAATCTAATGATTCGGACGAGTCTTCAATTACGTCTTCAAGTATTTCGTAAGGCTTGTGTCTTTTTGTAACTCCAAAAGCAATTTTATTTGCAGCATCTGCTATTTCTTCAAATGAATCAGCCATTCTAAGGTAAGCCATTAGAGTATTTTCACCAATTGAATCTTGTTTGTAGAGCCTTAGAACCTCGTGTATAATCTCAAATTGTAATTTATCAACTCTATCTTCAGTTTGAGTGATGAGATTCTTAACATTTGGAAGATTTTCAAGTGCGAAAAGATAAGCTAAATCAACTATAAGTTCTGCTGATTCTTTAATAGTAACAAGAAGATCTTGATGATACTTCAGTTTCTCTTTTTTATAAATTTCGGAATCACTTATAATTAGTTCTCTTGCTCTTTCAACAGATTCTATTCTTCCGTTTGCTAGTTCGATGAACTGGTTTACACTTTCTAGAGGTCCTCTGAAGATAAGCAAATCTCCATCTTTCATAACCTCATCATAAGCCATCAAAAGCCCTTCTTTGGGTCGTATAATAGCTGCGACATCTATTCCTATCAAATTGTGTAAATCAGCTGTAAGTTCGGAATTTCCGCATAAGGGAGAGGTTTCTTTCAACTCTACTAGGTCTACTAATTGATCCATGTGTTGTTGAACGGTTTTTAACTCGTCTTCAATATGGATATCCATAAGGACTAAGGAAGCCATATCAGCTGCACTGTCAGATATTAGATTATTTGCTTCACCTATAATATAATAAATTCTGAGCTCTTCGGCTTGATTTAAGCTTTTAATAGAAACTGATAACCTATCTAATAAATTCTTATACAAACGGTCTATTTTCTCTTCTAAGACCAAAACTTGTTTCGCAACTAGTTTATCTGAATAAAGCAAAGAAGCAAACGCTAAATCCACGCATATTTCAGAGAGCGTTTTCATCTCTATTAAAATATCCTTCACACTGGTTGGTTCACTATCATTCATTGCTGATCGAACACTCTTTCATAGGATAATTTACTCAATCTAATATCAATTTTTCGCTGTAATATACTTTCAAAGAACAGATAAATCTTTTTTAACTTGAGTAAAATAAATAGATTGTGTTAAACCAGAAGAGTAAAAGAAGAAAGATCAATTTTGAAAGAAACGAAATTCTTTCTCTTCTAGTAATTTTCTTTCTAGGTTTTTCAACAGCTATGTTTTCCCCCTATGCACCAATTTGGCTAGCTAGAATTTTTGAAGTTAAATCATACTTCATACTAGGTTTTGTAGCGATCATTCCAAATTTTGTTATTCTAATAGGAACTACAACCTGGGGTATAGCAGCTGATAAATTTGGCAACAAACCCTTTGTATTAACGGGTATTCTAGCTTCAGGGTTGATGTATTTCACTCTTCTTTTTATCAACAATGCAACAATTTTCTTAGTAGTTCTACTAATTGGAAATATCTTTATTTCAGCTCAAACTTCTAATTTCTACTCTTTTGCCACAGTAAGTTCATCAAAGAAGAAAGAAGTTATTCTGGGAGAAATTTCAGCAGCTTTTAGTCTATCGTGGTTGATTGCAAGTCCTATTGCAGCATTTATTCACGACAACGCATCTAGGTTCAGTATAAACAGCTATTCAAGTATTCCATTTGAAAGAATCATTAGACATGAATATTTAAACCCTTCAAATGCAATCGTTAGCTTTGCAGCAGGTCTTTCCAAAGTTTTCTCTCCAGAGATAGCAAATAATCCCGCTCAAGGAGTGCAATTATTTATTGCAGTAATCAGTTGTCTAATTGCTTTTACTATTGTCATTTTTACAAAAGATAAAAGACCTGCAAAGAAAACAGTAGAAGAGAAAAAAGAATTCAAAGAAAGCAAGCTTACTGATTTTAAATGGATTTTCGCACTTCTAATGATAATAGCATTCTTTCAACAAGCAACGTCTGGAGGATTTTGGGCATATGCTTCATTATATTTCATCGATACACTTCACACTCCAGCTATACATTTCAGTTACTTTTTAATTGCTACAACCGGTATAGGAGTTGTTCTAGCTTTATTGTTGGGAAGAGTTGTAAAAATAAAAGCTGTTGTCTTTACAATAATTGCTTGTACATTCATTCAAGTAGCTATATATGTTACAATTGCACTTTTTCCTACAAATTCAACCGTAGGATTGATTGTTTATAGTTTTCCGATGTATGTGACGTCAAGTATAAGTCTCTACAGCCTGGTAGGCTCTTTTTCAAATAAACTAAGAAGATCTACGTCATACGGAGTGTATAATACTTTAGGAATTGCAGGATCTGTCTCCATAGTTTTATTCATGGGATTATCAGCTGACAAACTACCACAAGGTATAATGATAATGCCTATCTTTGCAATGATAACCTCGTTCTTTCCATTTCTCTTGTCAATAGCTTTGTTCTTCCTTTTTGGACGAAATAAGGAAATTTTCTAAAAAAGTTTAAGAATCATTTAAATTAGTGGTCATTAGTGACCAACAGCTTAAAAATACGTGACCAATCAATATTATTATAGAAAAACTGAGAGGTTTAAAAAATGAATATTGACGAACTTGGAGAAAAACTCGGTGAAGAAATCGAGAAAAAAAGAAAGAAGAAGATTGATTCTGATGATCCTCAAGAGATAAAAGAAATTCTAGCTGTAGTTTCTGCAGAAGTACCAAGCTTGATTAGGAATATTTTTGCTGCATTATACGACCCAGATATTGCTTCAAACTATGGGAAAGGAATTGTTGCATTATATGAACAATTAAAGGACAAAGGCTTACCTGAAGATATGGTAAGAGATATTGTAATGAATTTCTCTAAATCTTTTGACATTGTTGGAAATGCTATGAAAGCAAATCTAAAAATCGATAATAAAGATGATGACTAAACTAGATAAAAGGTGTAAAATTTATGGCGAGTAAAGTTTGGAATGGACTTGTTATAACATATTACATCTCTTATCTGTTTCTCATTATTCCTCCTTTGGGATTATATTTTCTCTTTTCAAATGGTTATAAAAGGAGTAGAAACAGAACAAAAGTTAGAAGAATTATCAAGAAAGGAGGATTACCTAAAGATATACAGAAAGAAGTGAGAAAATCATATCGTGAATCACTTAATACCTTCAAAATATTAAATCTGGTTAAGAATATGGATCAATTCTCAACTTCCAGCAAAGAGGAGGATACGAAAAAATTTTCTAAAATCTTTAAAACCGTTCTAAAGTAAGGGATTAATTATGTCTGAAGAAGAGCAAAGATTAGAGGAAAGAATGACAGATTTAGAGGATAAAATAAACTATGTTATCCTTCAGATTAACAATCTCCAAAACAAAGTCTCTGACAGCAATCCTGAACTCAAACAAATGATGA
>CAZPXJ010000104.1:0-6259 GCA_964590855.1 uncultured archaeon | reverse complement strand
TTTTAACTTCGACCCTTCAAATATCGAAGGCACCTTTTGCTTTAATTAATCAAACTCTAACACTTAAAGACAGAATATATTCAAGATTTCCTGAACTCAAATATGATTCTATTTCCAGAGTCATTGTAGAGGTTTTGGATAAAAAAGGAAGCCTCAACATCTCTCAACTGACAGAACAAGTTCGAAAAGAGAGAGGTTCAGCTTCTAGAAGAATAGTAAGAGAGCGAGTCGATAAGCTAATTGAAACTGGAATAATTCGTGAAATTGATCATGGTTATGGAAGACAAATAGAGCTTATTGAAATAGAAGAGGAAAAAGAGAAATAGTTATTTCCAAACTGCTTTCATTACTCTTAGATAATTCTTATATGTTATTTTTTCTAAATCTTCCTTGCTATATCCATTAATTGCAAGATGTTCAACCAAAGCTGGAAAATAACTGACATCCTTAACAATTTCCGGTACTGTTGCTCCATCGTAATCCGAACCAAAACTGATATGGTTAACACCAACTAAATCAACTATATGGTCGATATGTTTTCTCATATCTTCTAGTTGTATTTCCTCTGCTTTCTTCTCAGAATGTAGAAAAGATACACAGAAGTTTAAACCTATAGTTCCGTTCTTTTCAGCTATAGCTTTAATCTGATCATCTTTGAGATTTCTAAAATGCCCACAAACGGAGTAAGCATTGCTATGAGAGGCAATAATTGGTTTCTTAGTGGTTTCAATTACATCCCAGAAAGAGTTTTCATTCAGATGACTTACATCTACAATGATACCAAGATTATTCATCTCTTCAACCAATTCCTTACCTTCACTTGTTAATCCTCTATCGAGGTTGAGACTTTCTCCTGTTTCACGATTGAAAGTTACTCCGGTTGCAAATCTATTGACATTAGACCAACTTAATCCTATACTTCTCAATCCAACCCTATAGTAATTTCTCAAAGACATTAGTGTTGAATCCAACCCACCAGATCCTTCGAAGTGGAGTATAGCTCCCACTTTATTCTCATCTTTACATTTCTTAAAATCTTCAACCTTTTTGATTTGCATCAATTGGTTATTAGGATTCTCTACCAATTTGAACCACTGATCTATACCACGAGCTATATCAAAATCGCTCCAACTGGGAAAGATTGCAAAAAAAGCCGCTCCAACGCCACCTTTTCTCATTCTAGGTAAATCAACATGTCCTCTTTCTGATTCTTTAGCAAAAATACGCATTTGGCTCGATAAAGCCCATAATACATCTGTATGTCCGTCGATAATCATTCAAGAATTATTTTAACAATTGTATTAAAAACTTTCTTGAGTCTTTTTCTTTAAATATAGTTCAATCTGCTTAACACTAGTAACACAGTTAGAGTTGTTGATGGATCAAACTCTTCTCCATCTTCAGAAGCCCATCGTCCATCAGATAGTTGTCTTTGTTCTAGTACTTTGACAATTTTTGTTACACAACTATGCCCTTCAAGTTTAGTATTGATAAAACTTTCAATCATCCAGACAAGAGAAGATGAAGGATAGTTTTCCAGCTGGAAAGTTTGAAGCATCTCCAAACCTCTTCGGGATATTCCGTCCTCAATTCCCTTCACTGTTATAAAAGATGGGACAGCATTCCATAGAGCATGAGGATAACTCTTAAAACCCATACCATCTCGCCATTTGCTCGATAAATAAGAAATACTCTTTTGGATCATTTTATCATACTTATCATCTCTTAAACCTAATAAAAAGTTTAGAACTATTGAAGTGCAATAAATTCTGTTTGGTTCGGTTCCAGGAGTTTCCCAAGGGGAATAATCAAAATTCTTGATACTTATCGGTTCCTCAAAAAATCCTTCATCGTGCTGATTTTCTAATAGAAAATTTACCGCTTTATCTAGAAATTCCTCAACAATATCGGTTTTTTCTAGAACTACGAAATCTTTGAAGAAAGTTATTGTTGGTCCTATTGTACTTAAACTTCCTTCTCTCATTCGAAAAGGAATACCGCCATCAGAATTTTGCAACGTTAGATATTCAGCAAGTTTGTCCATAGTATCAGAATTCTCATCTAACATTAGAGACAATTTGAGCTTATCTATGCTTTTTCCCTTATCCTTGATGAAATTAATCGCTCTATCGACATCTATGGAAATTTCTTTCATCACTAACTATTATACTCAATAGTTTTTAAACCTAATGGGAAAAAGAATCTAGTCTATTTTCAGCTTCTTTAACATCTTATCAGCTGCCTCCTTCTTTGCAGCTTTTCTATTCTGACCTTTTCCAATAGTTGAGATCTCTTGACTTTCTATCAAAACCTTGCACTCCATATGAAATGTAGGATCGTGATCAGTTCCTTTTCTCTGAATCAACCGGTATTCTGGGAGCTCTATGTCTTGTTTTTGGAAAAATTCCTGGAGAATATTGATCGGGTTTTTTTCACATACAGTCAACCTAAGAATCTTTTCTCTTCCTTCATCATTTTCTAAATCTTTTTTGAATCTCTGAAGATTTTTTAAGAAGAGCTTCTTAAAGAATTCTCGAGTAACATCTCTTCCTTCTGATAGATAAAACGCTCCAAATAAAGCTTCTACAACATCTTCTAAATCTGTTTCTACTACCTGATATCTTGATTCTGTTCTAAGATAATTTTCTACTCCAAGATCCTTTCCAACCTCAGCAAGAGCATTTGTTCTTACTAATAATGACCGAAGTTGAGACATTATTCCTACTTCCTCGTTAGTTTCGCCAAATAACCATTCAGCTGACATTAAATCTAATACTGCATCCCCCAAAAATTCTAATCTTTCAAAATTCTTAGCATTTGGATTTTCAGACAGATAGTTCGGATGAGTAAAGGCTTCAGTTAAGAGTTCTTTGTCAATTTTCCAATCTAGAACTTGTCCACTATCAAGATTAATCTTCTTAGTCTTAGACATACAAAAAAATTATCTATAATAGACTTTTTAAATTCATTCATTAGTAGTAGATAGAATGGAATACTATAATCCAATAACTGAATTAGAATGGCTATATGGAGAATGGGAAGGTGTTCTGGCAAATCAAGAAGATGAATTCAAGACTTCATTGACAATAAGACCTATTGGATCGGAAATAATAGAATTCAATCAATTATTACTTAAAAATAAGATACTTATTCAATTTGAGAAAAATACTTTTTTTTACGATAAAACAAATGAAATTATCAAATTATTCTCATTTAATCACGAAGGTTATATTGAAATTGCAAATATCACTATAAATGCGAAAAAAAAACTAACTGAAATCCACAGTATTTTTAGTTCTGGTTTTAACTTACCTCCAAACATGAAAATCACTAAAGAATGGATATTCACTAAAAACCCTAAACAGCTGAATTATAAAGTTAAAATGGGTAAAGACGAAAATATTATCATCGCTGCAGAGCTACGTTTTTCCAAATCTTAATCAACAAAAAATTTACTTGTAAAGTGAAAAAATCTAATGAGAATATCATAAAGATTATTAGCGTTGAAAGGTAAAAATATAATAGAGTAAACTTGCCAAGAGATTTTAAGCTGTTCTATGGAGAAAAAGTGACTGATGAGATATCTGATCATGTAGAAAGGCATTTAGATGACATATTTGACATTCAGTTTAGGTCAGTTGGTATCAGATTACCCAGTAGAACCGCTTGGGATTCAGCAAATAACGCCTATGATGCTCAGGTTTTAATCAGGAATCTTGACTCAGATAGTCTTAATTTTTGTATGTGGTTGATTACTTCTCCAATTGTCGTAGATGGGAAGTCAGTTTATGGTTACGCGGAACCACTTAAAGGAGCAATAATCTCAACCATCAAAATGGCTACTAGAACATTAATAGCTAAGGAAGTTGCTCATTTTGTTGGAATTGTTTTAGGGTTATCAAAATGTACAAATAATTGTGTGATGGCAGAAACTGAGAGTTTCGAAAAACTAGTCCAGAAATCATCTGTCTTGTGTAATTCATGTAAAATTAGATTTCAGAAACTGAAGATAAGGTATATGTAAGTACAGTTTCGAAATACCAAGCTTTTTGAAGTATCGGCATATCCTAATTTCAACAAAAATCAGGAGAATATAATGAGTATACTAGTTCAACTTGAGAAAATTCTTCTAAAAATAGATAATGTGCTATTAGAGAAAGGTTACAGAGAAGAAGAGTTGCATCAAGAAGGATTTAGAATACTAGGGGAGTTATATTTACTCTCCAGTTTAGAAAGAAATGGACTTCTGAATGTAGAAGAATCTTTTACAAAGAAACAACTTGATGTGGTTCAATCCTTCCCAACAATTTTATCAGGAACTATACCAGAATCTTGTAGCACTGCTTACCAAAATCTTCTCAAACTTAGAAACGAATATGGTAATCAATCTGATGTCCTTGGTTCCCTCTATCAAAATGTACTTACAAGTAATTATATCCAGGATCAAGGGATAGTATTTACTCCACTTCCAATTGTCAACTACATAATTTCACAGGTAGGATTTCAGTCAAATGTTTTTCAATTTGAGGACAAAATTATTGATCTATCATGTGGTTCAGGGATTTTTCTCTGTAAAAGTGCAGAAACAGCTGTAGATAGTGCAATTCGTAATCACTTAGATAGTGGACATATTCAAGAATATATCAATAACAATATCATTGGTTTCGATATTGATCCAGATGCTGTTTTCATCTCTCATATAGGTTTGGCAGAAAAGATAGTAGAGACACTAGGAGAGAAATATTCTTTGGAAACTGTATTTAATCCAAAAATATTTCAAACCAATTCTTTAAACAAAAACGACATTAATGATTCTTTAGAAGTGCAATCATTAAAGAATTCTAAGTTCAGATGCGTGGTTGGCAATCCACCTTATATCGAATCAAAAATTATGGATAAGGAGACAAAACAAATCTGTTTAAAACACTTTCCTGATGCAGCTACAGGGCATTTTGATGTTTATTCATGCTTTCTATCCTTAGGTTCCAACCTACTTAATGATGAAGGTAAATTGGGTTACATAATTCCCAATAAATTTCTCAGCTCACGATATGCTAGAAAATTAAGAGAAAAACTCCTTCAAAATAACAATATTTCCCAAATCATAGATTTATCTCACAATAATGTGTTTCAACCTGCAGTTTATCCCATATTAATGATTCTTGATAAACAGAATCCACTAACAAATAAAATACAAATAACTCGAGTTAATTCTCTTGAAGATTTATCACAAGCAGACTTTCTATCTAGATTGAAGAAAGTTGATGTATCCAATTTTCTAAAAACAGCTAACCGGACAGTCTATTTGTTAGAAGGTTCAACTTTGGAAATGATTAACAGAATTTTAACATCTAGTTCTCTGACCTTAGGTGACCTTATTCGTTTTCGTTGGTCTATATCTTTTCATCGAAAAGGACTTAGAGAATTGTTTGTATCTGATTCACCAAGGGGTAAAGAACCTGTCCGTTTTATTGGAGGGAAGGCTTTTGGTGGAAACAGAGAGATTAATAGGTATCATATAAATTGGAAAGGTTTTTGGATAAATTATGATCATACAAAAGCGAAAAGCGTAGGAAATAACTTTCCCAGTTACAAATATTTTAAGGAAGATAAGATTATTATCTGTCAACATGCTTTACGCATTAGAGCAACCATTGATTACGATGGTTATGCATGTAAAGATATATTTCTTATTGGCCATCTAGAAGATAAAGGAAAAGACATGGGACTTAGTTTGGAATATATTCTAGCTCTTCTAAATTCAGAACTCTATAGCTACCTCTATTCTAACTTGTACTCAAGTACTGAAATTATGGGTAAATATTTACATTATTTGCCTATGCACTTGCATGATCTTCCTGTAAAACAACCTACCACACAGGAAAAAGATTTTCTTGAGAAACAGGTAAGAAAAAAATTACTTGAACAAAAAGATGACTTCACTGTAACAGATGAGACTATAGATAAAAAGATATATGAAATATATGAGTGCAGTGATGAAGAGATAATACTAGCAAAAACACATATAAAAGAATATTTAGTGAAATAAGATTGAGAGCAAGTTGTGTAAAAATTAAATAATTATCAAACAACAATGGTTGAGGAAATGGAAAAAGAAAACAAAATGGGAGAGATAAGCGCTTTCCATAAGTTCATGCAGAATCACCCCAAACTGCAAAATTCTTACGATAACACTAAAGTGTTTCTTAGCAGGAGAAGTAGTGAAGGCGGTGAAGCTCTCAAACAAGGTATGAACAAA
>CAZPXJ010000103.1:0-10448 GCA_964590855.1 uncultured archaeon | reverse complement strand
AAATAATCTGTATAAGTGTCCCACCAAAGTTTATCTTCCTGCAATTCTCTTCTAGAGTTATTTAATATCAAGATATCATGAGGTTTAGCTATCAGTGGGTTTTTGTAAAGTCTGAAAATCGATAATATATAATTTCTAAATTTTAAGAAATAATTTCCTAGACGTTTTTCTTTTGGTTTCTCCTCTATCCCTGGTGCTTCATCTTGATCCATTAACGTCTTCTGGAAAATTCGTTGGAATACTGTATGTCTAATGCGTTCCCAGAAAAACACATCATCTATTTTTCTATCAAATAGTCCTAAGTCTTGTTCAAATCTTATGAACAAGTTATAGATATATGTGAGTGACTGTCTAGATTTACTCATTTGACAGTATAGCCTTTAATTTACATAATATTAATCTATCTGTTAAAATAGCGTTACCAACGCAGCTCATATATTAGAATAGATTTAAAAACTTCATTTGTGCTGTGAGTTTGAATGAAATACTTTGAGATGAATAACGATTCTGCTGTTCAATCCATTCGAAATCGTTCTTTGACAATTGCTGTTTTTGGACAGGGAAAAATGGGTCTGCCAATAAGTGTTGTTTTTCTGAATGCTGGATACAAAGTTGTTGGAGTGGATATTAATCAAACACTTGTTGACAACCTCAACCAAGGCATTATTCCCAATTTAAGAGAACCAGGAGTAGCAGAAGGAATCAAAGCTGGTGTTGAAACAAAAGCATATTCTGCAACATTGTCTGTAGAACAAGCCCTCAAAGATTCAGATATCATAGTTATCATCATTCCAATCATACTGGATGAAAATAAGATTCCTAATTTAACTCCTCTTACCGAACTAGTTGAAGTTATAGGACAACATTTGCAAGTTGGACATTTGATAATTCAAGAAACTACTCTTCCTATCGGAACAACAGAAAATGTTTTACTACCAATTCTTGAGATTCATTCAGGTTTATCCGCTGGAGTAGATTTTGGTTTAGGGTTTTCCCCTGAACGTACATATACAGGTAGAGTTCTTCAAGATATAACAAAAAATTATCCAAAAATCGTTGGAGGAATCAATCCAAAAAGTACAAAGAGAATGTCACTTTTCTATAATTCTTTTGTTGAAAAAGGAGTTAAAGAGATGAGTTCTTCTCGGACAGCTGAAGCAGTTAAAGTCTTCAAAGGAGTATTCCGAGATATCAATATTGCAATAGCTAATGAACTTTCCAAAATATCAGAAAAACTCGAAGTGGATTTTTACGAAATACGTGATGCTGTTAATTCAGAACCTTCTGGAAACATCCTAAATCCAGGAGCTGGTGTTGGTGGACATTGTATTCCTGTATATCCTCATTTCCTAATTCAAACAGCTAAAAATCTTGGTATTCAACCTACTCTAATAAAAGCTGGAAGAGAAGTAAACATGTCTATGCCTCAGCATGTAGTAACTAAAATTACTCAAAGCTTAGAATATATTAATAAGAATCTACAAGTAGCAAAAATAGTCCTTCTTGGCCTTTCCTATAGAGGAAATGTCAAAGAACATGGTTATTCACCAACTATTGATATCATTAACTTGTTAAAAGATCTTCAAGCTAATGTGTATTTGCATGATCCACTTTACAACTCGAAAGAAATTCAAGATATTGGCAGCATCAATTTCGTTGAGGATCTTGAGGAAGTTTTGATTCAAGCTGATTGTATAGTATTATTAGCAGATCACAAGGATTATGAAGTATCTCTTATAATTAAAATGGATTCATTGGCAAAAAAACCCTATATCTTCATAGACACGAGAAATATCTTTCAAGTTGAAGAAACTGAAGACAGAAAAGTTTATCGTATAGGAATCTAATTACATTTGCCATCTTACAACTTCGAAAGATTCTGCATATTGTGCACGAATTTGAGTCCCTCTTACAGATGCTAAACCACGAGCATATTCCTCACTAAAATATTGCCTATACATTTGCATTTGAGATTTGTAAAATTGTAAAATTTCTACTTTCGAACTAATATGTTCTTCACTTAATTCTACAAATAGTTGGGTATTGAATTCAATATGATTCCAAGGCAATTCATAACAGATGATGGATGCATGGGTCTTAAAAGCTCTTATCATTTCATTCGCTACAACTTGATGATCTTGATGATAATCATGAATCGAAGGACCTATCACAAGATCGGGTTTGTAATTGGTTCTAGCTTTGAACAGATGATCTAAAATCTCTTGTCTATGATCTGGAAGTCTTCTTACTTCATACGAGAAAATCTCTTTCTTGATAGTTAGGATGAACTTATTTTCTAAATACCCAATAACATCTAGAAATTCATTTCTCAAAGTATGTTTGTCCATTTCTGGAGGTAATGAAGTCTCGGCTGTAGAGAAAACCATCCAATAAGTATCCCATCCTTGTTCCATTAATTTACTAATGGTTCCACCTGCACCTAGTTCAACATCATCTGTATGTGGGCTCAAGACTAAAACTTTCATTATTATTATATTGGTAGTTGATTTTAAAAACTTTCAGACAAAAAAGCGTAAAATAACTTAGATTAGATTCCTTTTTGATAAAATCACAGCTCTTTATCATTCTTTAGTTTAGCTTTACTTATAGGTTTTCCAGGATTTCCTACAATCACAGAATCAGGTGGAATATTTCTAATAACTACTGAACCTATACCAATGAGTGAATTACTTCCTACCTCTATGTTTTCTCTTATAGACACATTAGGGGAAACCCAGACATTATCACCTAATTTAACACTTCCACTGATTTCTGCACAAGCGATGATTAAACAGTTTCGTCCTATTTTCACCCCATGAGCTATGTGAACTAGATTGTCTATTTTTGTTCCTTCCCCAATCACAGTATCTTCTAGAGCTCCTCTATCGATTACAACATTGGCGCCAATATGAACATTGTCTTCAATTTTCACTCCACCTATCTGTGGAAACTGAACCCAAGTCTCATCTTCTTCATCTTTGACAAACCCAAAACCTGGTTTTCCAATAACAGTATTTGCTCGAATTATAACATTATTACCGATGAAGGTTTTCCCATCTATAACGACATTTTCGCATATAGAAACATTATTTCCAAGTTGGACATCATTACCTATGATAGCAGAGGGGTGAATAGAAGCTTCTTCATCACCTAAGCGATTGTTAACAATTTTTGCAAAAGTTAATCGAGGATTATCCGAGATAATAAATTCTTCATCAACATTAAGAAGTTCTTTAATCTTTTCAGTTGTGACAATGGTAATTCCTTTGATATTTCGCTCATGGTAAATTTGAAGAAATTTAGGCACATACTCAGAAGATTTTATGAAAGTAATACAACCATCTTCCAATTGATTGATAGATTTAGGGTTGATTTTCATCTTAATGCCTTCTATATTCTATAAATTTCTTTATACTTAAGTTTTTATTGCTAAGTTAACAATCTGACATGTTTACAATGGTACAAGACATTGAAGAGATAATTGAAGCTAAATACTTCACCATTCCTTTTGATGAATTAGTGGAGAAAAATCCAGAATTAGCCATCTATGCTCTATCTGTTAACCCTATCAAATTTGATTTGGGGAGTTCTGAAGTATTATCTAAGGTCAATCAATGTTTATATAAAACAGTTCTAGATATCTATATATCCGTACCTCAAGATCACCTTATCCCTACGCTTGGAATCAGATATGCATATTGTCAAGCTACTACATCACGGATCTATTCTAAGTATCCATGTATTGAAATTGGAACAGGTGCGAGTGCAGCAATATCACTCATTCTAGCAAAGAAATTTAATCGAAAAATCGTTGCGACAGAGCTAAACGATGCTTCTTTTTCTTCTGCAAGACAAAATATCAGTGTAAATGAAATGGATGATTCTGTTATGCTCCTCAAATCTAAAGGAGAGATTATACAGAATCTTGTTCCTAAAGGGAAGTATTCCGCTCTATTATGTTATCCTCCTCTCTATGAACAAGATCTTACTAGACTAGAAAAGAAACGAGGATGGAAAGGAACTTATGATGAGTTAATTGGAGGAGGCGATGATGGGATGGATTTTTTAAGAGTTCTAGTTGAAGAGATCTTTTCTAATAATGAAATAACTATTAAAATGGTTTCACTACTTTTGAGCAGTAAAGAACTTGTTGAGAAGATTATCAAACTCCTACCTGAGTCAATAGAAACCAAAGTTATTCAGATTATCGCAGGCACGAGGAAAAGGTTCATTCTGATTTTTCAACCTTAGAAATTTGGTCAGTTTGCTTAACCAGAAACGTATGCACTAAGACTGCTATCATTGACAAGTAGAGAATTGCTGTAATCAGCCAAGAAGCAACGTAGGACAGAATATTTGATCCATCATAAGCTAAGATATAATCAGCAGCTGTTCCACCTAGTAGAGTGCTTAAAAACAGCAACAGATAAACAATGCTGAAGTTGTTATTTCTGAAAATTAACACAGAAATAAAGGGAAAGAGCATAACGAAATATGAAAATTGTATTTTTGGAAAGAACAAGAGAAAGGGAATCAACAACACAACTGTTTTCTCAAAAGACCAATCAGCTCTTGTCAAAATGAGAAGAGCACTCACAAGCCCTAGTAGGATGAGAGTGATTGTTAGAAATTCATATGTACTAACAACCGTATATTCGTTGTTAGAGAAGTGGTCATCTAAAGCAGCTAGACCTTGATTTCGCGCATTATACACTGGATAATAGTTGAACTGATTTGAGAATGCTTTAGGAGCTATGAAGTAAAATGGCAGATAAGATGCTATTACTCCAATTAGGAAGAGTAACAATTGAATCAAACTGTTCACCAGTTTTTTGTTATAGACTAGAAATAATGGCAAAATCAATATCGGAAAATACTTCAACCCAGTTCCAATTATTAATATCAGTGTAGCTAGATAGTACTTTTCCTTTTCGAGCAGATATATTGGTAAAATTATCAACAAAGGTAGTACACACTCATCAGACCCCCAAAAAGAAGCTAAATAGAGAAAGAAGGGGTTAATAGCGTAGCTCAAAGAAATCCAGAAAGATTTCTTAGTTCCTTTCTGTTCTAGTATTTTGTAGAGTAAGGCAGCTGATAAGATTAGACAGAAGGCAAAAAAGACTCTGAACACATAAGAAGAAAACATCATACTCGTTGAGTCTAGATACGTTTCTGACCCGAGATAATCAGTAGAAAAATTCCCAGTTAAAAGCATCGATATAAGAACAATGATTACCCAGAGATAAGGGCTAAGTGGTGCAGCTTGGGTGTAAAAATCCCTATACTGTACATCACCTCTCAAAATACCAACACCTCTGTTAAAGAAAACCAGTTGGTCAGCTATCAAGATATTGAACTCTGTATCAAGGAAATAAACAACAAGTCCTTGGATGACAAGAACACAAGAATAGACAAGAAAGGATATTGCAATTATTTTAGATAAATTGCTGATTTTTATGTCCTTCATTGTAATTTCTCCTTGTTGTTCCATATCGTTACCTCCAAATTCATGACGAAAAACTAAAATGCATCAAATTCCTAATATGGTTGTTGCATCATGAGTTCTAGTAGTAAATCCTTTAGCATCCGTTCTAGTTTTCCAAAATGGGCACCTCTTATAAGTACTTTACTGTTAGCTGGGATAACCTATGGAGTGCAGCGTACTTCATTAGCTCTCTATGCAGAGAATCTTGCTGGACCGGGTATCGCAACCGTTTTAGGTTTTCTTCAAATTGCTTCAACAATTATTGCTTATGGTTTGTTTAAGGGAGTAGCAGGTTTCTTCAGTTCTAGAATTAGTAATAAATTCAAACGCAAGAACACCATGAGAATTGGTCTTTCTCTGCTAGTACTCGGTTCTATTTCTATTGTCTTAGCTGAATACATCAAATTGACAGGGTTGATTGTTGGTAATGTCTTCATTGGTGCAGGTTTAGGATTGTTTCTCACCTCTTCCATGTCAGCATTGACAGATATAGCAGGATCTGAAGGTAGTGCTTTCTCAGTAGGTTCTATGGAATTCTCTGTTTATTTAGGTTCAAGTTTAGGAGCATTTTTCGCTGGTTTGATTCAAGACCGTCAATCAGATAGCTTCACGGCAAGTTTCATCTTTGCTTTAGTTATAGCAGGGGTTGCAGTAACATTTGGAATTATACTGCTTAGAAATGTAGAGACAAAAGAACTAGTAAGAGGTACAAAAGATGAAATATTACTAGATTCCACAAAAGTCGAAACCAGGTGGAGAATGATAAATATTCTCAAAACACCCACTTTACTCTTATCTTATTTAGCCGGTCATTTTTCAAGAATCATGGATAGTATGATAGTACTTCTACTACCCATTCTGATAAGTTTAGAAAACTATGAGCTAAGTCTTACTCAAATCGGTTTGGTTACCTCAGGATTTACTTTGGCTTGGGCTCTTTCAATGCCCATTACTGGTCGTATAAGTGACAGATTTGGAAGGAAAGAATCAGTAATTATAGGTTTACTTATTGAAGGCGTAGCAATTATTCTACTCACTTTTACCACTGAACCAATTTATCTTATTCTTTTAGCAATACTTGCAGGAATAGGAACAGCGATTTATTATCCCAGTCTTCCATCTATTACTAGAGATGTTGTTCCAATTGTAAAAAGAGAACAGAGTCTAGGATTTTATCGAGCTTCACTAGATTCTGGATATTTTACAGGACCACTAATTGCAATGGGATTATTTTTTGCTTCCACCAACATCTCATTTTGGGAGGGTTCAGCGGTTACATTAGAAACTCAGCTCAAGTTTCCATTCTTGGTCATAGGCATAGTTCTTGGAGTAATTGCTTTTTCCTTTCTCTTCTTAGGTATGGAAACAAGGCCAGCATGGGTGCAAGCAAGCATATCTTTGAAACACAGTAAAAAGGTTAAGGAAGCCTATGAAAAATTAATGGAAGCTTTCAATGTTTTCATTGAAAACAAAGATCCAAAAGCTTGCTCAGATGTAATTGAAGAAGCTAAAGCAATAGAAAGGGAAGCAGATGTATTGGTTTACAAAGTAACTCAAGCACTTTATGGCAAAGTTCGTCCTGCACCTGATGATTATCATTTTCACAAAATCACTGACATTTTAGATTCAACTATAGGATTTATACTTCGTTCCATAAGAAAACTTATTCTTATTCCAAGAGACAAGGTAACTGAGTCATTCATAACGTATTTGAAAAAAGAAGAGAATTTGTTGTTGCAAATGATATCAAAAGCTGTAGAAGTCTTGGAAGTAGTTTGCATCCAACCTCTTGCATCTCACCCGATTTTTGAGGAAGTTCACAAATTGGAAAATGAGCTTGATATAAACTGTCGGAAAGGACTAGACTTAGCTACTAAAGATCTAGGAAGTATGAATGCTGTGGAATCTATGTACATTATTCAAATCATTGAATCTTTAGAAATAGCTGCCAACCTTATCGAAGATGCAGTAGACGTCATGAAAATTATCGGATTGAAGTATCAAGTAAGACCCCTGAAATTCTAACCTCTAAATTTAGTTAATTTAAAAAAGGAGTATTTGCAATATATCCTCATGAAGAGAAAACATATTCTTTTTTTCACCATTCTAATTACATTAAATTTAGTATTTGTTTCCTTTATCAACTCCAGTACTTATTCAGGACGGGTTACTGCTTTAGGTGCATTGAACGATTATAGTATTGACAATACTCACATGACACTCAAACTCGAATTCGTGGGATTTGATGAAAGTTTAATAAATGAAACAGATATTGAGGAGAGACTCTATCTCTACTTCTTTCAGGGACAATCAGGTATTGGTGAAACAGTTATCAATTTTACTTTAGAATTTAACTATGCTTCACAGGCTGAGTATGATAGCTTTGTAACATATATCGGCACCATGGGGACGAATGGTACTGGTGTAGGTTATGATCTTAATACTACTCAACTTGAACTTGACATAGCATCAGGAGAGAGGAATGATATTTTAATCCCCCAAGATGGCTTACTGATGGATGCCGAATTAACAGAATCCTACATCTATAATAATCTCTATGCTGAAGATCCCTTAAAACCTGGATATTCTCTCTATTTTCTAAATTTCTCAGTTTTAGATAATGAGGACCATAGTTTAGAACATTGGTATAGAGCAGAAGCCTTAGATTATGATACAAACGAAACATCCACTGCTTGGTTTTCAGGTTACAGCAATATACCTTTTGTTTCGACCCTAGGTTGGGGTGGAAACTATCGTTTCTGTTATTTGGATTTATCAGCAAGAACATGGTACTATGACTGGATCGAAATTGCATGGAACGATCTAGGTAGTACAGGTACTTTTAGTTATTATGATTACAAAGATATTGATGAACTATCTCAACTTGTTGATATTACTTCAGTTGCAGGGAATGACATTTATCTAGAATATCTAGCAGATTATATTCAAGCTTATATCATAAATGTCTTTGGTGGATATTATTTTAAGAATCCAATTGCTGAATCATACTCACTGCAAGTTAAAGTGTTTAACAATCTCACCAATATCGGGTATACGATTGATGATGTGAACTGGGTTATATCTGAAGCAAGAATACGTAATCAGCTTGTCGAAGATTTTCCATGGATAGAATGGAACATTGAAGTAGAATATGTGAACATTCTAGATTATCCAGTTCTTTATGATTATATAGCAGACAATGTGCAGTATGATGTGAACGGGCCTTATATAGAGATAATGGACGGATTCTTCTATATGTTAGCTAGCCAATTAGAAACACACTTTGATTATGATGCAGCTGATATTATACTTCCTTGCTACTTCTTCATGAATGATAGAGTTGGTCTGCAATACTACGGAATATCCTTCGCAGGCCTCGGAGGTATGGGGTGGGAGATTCTAGTAGCTGATCAGTATACTTTATTCGAATCTGGAGATCCTGAATATCTTAGATCAGGAATGTCCTCAGTCATGATTCACGAATTAGGACACAGTTTAGGTTATCCTCACCCTCACAGTGAATCTACTGGCTGGGGTTCTTCATTTATTGAAGACGTTATGAATTACTTTACACGTGGAGAAGAGAGTTTCAGTTCTTTCTATATTGATGCTTTAGCTCGAGCTCATGCTAATTACTACATCAGTTATGGTTGTCTTCAACAAGACTTTGCTATAGAAGATTTCATTGATGCAGAATCACCTGATTATCTCCAAGCATACTTAAGTGAGATAGGGGCTTTACTTCAACAAGCTATTTCTGAGTATGAAAGTATGGATTACATTGACAGTGTTTATTCTGCAAAAGCAGCAATAGATGCAGTAGAGGAGTTCAACTATTATCTTGACAATCCAGACGAGACTAACACCCCTACTCCTACAGAAACTTCTGTATCAATCAATCTCACATTAATAGCTATTGCAGTAATATCATCAATTTATATGTTTAAAAGAAAGAGGAAATAATTCTACTTTCCATTTTTTATTTTTTGTTTTATTCTACTGAAAATGGTGCTTCTTCAAATATTGCATCAACTATTGGTTTGAATTCATCTTGATTAATTGGTCTTGCTTCGATTTTCTGTTTGATAGTTCCCATAGCTTCTTTCAAAAATTTCCTTACTTGTAACCTACTTTCAAAAGTTTCATTATCTGAAACCAAAACAGCCATGATATTTTCTTGTCTTTCAATAATAACTGTTCTACCTTCATGAATGATGCTTCTTAGTGTTTCTACTCCTTTTCCTAATACCTCTTGAGAGAAAGTGATAATAGCTGAGATTAAACCAGAGATGAGCATATCATCCATATCTTTTTTCTTTGAGAAATTGTAAGAGTAAAGAGGTAAACCTCCTTCATCAATTACTAAAAGGAGATAGAGTATTATCGGAATTTTCTTATGTGTACCAAAAGAGAATTTACGTATTTTGGAGAATAGTTTTCTTGAACCTCTTAGTTCTTGTGTCAATGATTTCTTCTCTTCTAAAATCATTTTCAACTCTTCAACTCTGTCCTCAAACAGATATTTTTCTGCAAAAGCGATTCCTAGTTTTAGAGATTCTTCAGCTTCAGCTTCCATGCGTCTAAAACGATAATAAGCAGCTTTAGTAAGTATAGCATCGATGTAAATTGAATGCTCTATCTCATCCGTAACAACTAGAAGATTATCAACGAAGTAAAGGAACTTCTGTGCAAAATCGTTGTTATCAGTAATCTTGAACATTTCGAAATAACTATCAGCAAGAGCAGCATAAGTATAGAGAATTCCTTCCAAAATCATCTGATTCTCGAAAAATTCTAGAGATCGTTCAAAGAATTTTACAGCTGTAGCTAAATCAACTTTCTTCTGATGAAACATTCCTTTGTAAAAGAAATAGTAAGACATGGCATTGAAATCAAACTGATCTTGCGCCATTTTCATCCCATGTTCTAAGCATTCACCTTCATCTTTTCCTTCTAGTAA
>CAZPXJ010000102.1:0-10538 GCA_964590855.1 uncultured archaeon | reverse complement strand
GGTATATCGATTACTACTCATTATATCACCTCTAATTTCTTGTTTGTTTTTTTATTTCTTTCGTGAATTCAGCATTATACTTAGTTCCAAATGAAGTAACATAAGCAGAAAATCGTTGGTAGGATTTGGTATCTTAAAGATAACTGGAAAAAATCTGACAACAACATAAACTACCCGCTACTACTTCAGAACATTTGAAATTGTAACGCGAGTTCCCCTCGCTTGACTTTATATGCAAAGCACAACGATTGACATTGATATCAGATTTAAGTTTGTAAGAACAGTTAAAAAACTTTTTACTACAGATTTTAATTTCTTAAAACTTAAATATCACAGTTTAACTCCTATATTGATGTTATATTTTTCTAAAACCCCTATTAGTAGGATAACAAAAAAAACTCTTGCTGCCTTACTTGTCTTAGTGATAGTACTTTCAGTAAAAACTGTTACAGACAGATTATCTACAGAATCCTACTCATCCTCCGTTTATGCTGAAAATTTTGATTCCTCAAAAAGTTATTTTGACGGTTATAATTTGTTTATACTTGAGAGGGCAGACGCTATATCCCAGATTCTTATTGATAGAAAAATCTTAATCACTGATATGGACAACAATACTGTTCTGGAAAAAGAAATACCAACAAACATTGCTTTAGCTGATATCCAATTTTACAACACTACTACTATCTTATTCGGTGACAGTGGTAGTACTAAGATGTGGAATATAGTTACAGATGAGATCGTAAATTTAGGGTTTGGAGGTCATCACGACATCGAAATAAACTATTTGAACAATACTTTTCTGACTTTAGATATTTATCAAATTGAAATAGAAAGTAACACTTACGTCTACGACAATATAACTGAATATGATTCCAGTGGGATGTTAGTTCGATCATTAGATACTCGGAATTACGTAGAACCTGAACAATTATGCCCATTCTTAACAGTAGCAAACATCTCTATTGATCTTACACATGCCAATTCTATTTGTTTTGATGAAGATGAACAAATGTTATATCTTAATTGCAGAAATATAAATACATTCTACAAAATAGATTATAATACAGGTGACTTAATTTGGGGATTGGGAGAATATGGTAATTTTACCATGTATGATATCTATGGCAATGAGAGAGAACATCTCTTCTTTCACAGTCATAGTCTAGAAAAAATATTTGGGAATAGATTTTTGCTTTTTGACAATGATTTTCATAACCAGACAAATGCCATAAACAAGCAATCAAGATATGTTGAAATCACAATTGATGAAGATACGATGACAGCAAATGTAACTAGGGAATGGATCAGTCCTACAGAGTATTTCAGCCCGATTTGGGGAGATTGTGACTTATTGCCAAACAACAACATGTTAGGGGTTTTTGGTTATACACAGTATCTTGGACAAGAAACAGGATCAAAAGTTGTGGAAGTAAATGAAAAAGGGGAGATAGTCTGGTTACTTGAATCACCCCTTGAGCAAGAGATAAAATATACAATTTACAAAATTGAAAGATTCAGATTTACACCTATCGTTTCAGCACCTAATATGATTAGTTCAGTTAATAGTTCGTACTTTGAATGGGATGTATGGTATAATTTTAAATCGAAAACTAGTTTTAACGGGGAATACTATGTTTATCTAGATAATCAGATAGTAAAAAGTGATAATATAACTTTTCCAAAATACTGGGAATCAATGCAAATAAACTACACTGCAGAGAATTTAAAGCCAGGAAAACACGAGATATCGTTAATTGTAAAAGATGATCAAGGACATTTTTCAAATGATTCAGATTTTTACACAGGGGGGTTTGAATTCAAGATTAAACAAAGTGTAGGAGTAGTAATTGGAATTGGCTTAGGAGTAGGAATACCGATAGTAGCAACTACTGTTTTCATAGGAAGAAAATATATTCGAAAAAGGTCAAAAATAGAGTAATAAAAGGAAAAAGTAAAAAAAGAACTATTGATCAACACAAATCATAGTCATGGTTGATCTTACTTTTTCAAGAACTCTAAGATTCTCTGTAACTATCTTTTTCAAAGAGTCTGTGTCCTCTGCCTCAATCTTGGCAATAAGATCATAAACGCCGTAAACGATGTGTACTTCACTGACGTTTGGCATTTCCTTGAGTTGAGTCATAACGCTGCTTTCTTCGCCTATCTCGCAATTTATTAAAATGTAAGCTGATGCCACTTTTAATTTCACCGCCAAAAAATTATCCTTATTTTATAAAAAGATTTTGCAATAGAGAAAAAACAAGAACAATTAAAAGTATTCTAGTTCATTTTCATTAGAGAGTGAAATGAATACATATTCTGCTTTTTATAAATCACCTATAGGTTTTATTGAAATTACTAGTGATGACACCTTCATTTACAGCTGCAATTTTGTGGATAAAGAAGGTGCTACTACGGATTTACCAGACATACTTGCCAAAGCTTTAGCTCAAATCGATGAGTATTTCCATAGAGAGAGAAAACAATTTAATTTGCTAATTGCTCCTTCTGGTACCGATTTTCAACAAAGTGTTTGGCTTGAACTGCTGTCCATCCCTTATGGAGAGACTATATCTTACAAGGAACTTGCTTCTAGAATCGGTAAAGAAACAGCTGTTAGAGCTGTTGGAAATGCTAATGGTAAGAATCCTATTAGTATCATCATTCCTTGTCACAGAGTAATTGGGAGTGATGGAGAGCTTGTAGGTTATGGAGGAGGATTAAATCGTAAGCAGTGGTTACTTGATTTTGAAAAGAAATGAGGCTATTTTTCCACTATTTCCTTCAATTTCTTTGCATTCTTAATATTGTGTTCTAGATCGCTAGGATTTGGAACCATTCCATCCCAATCAGATTTCTTAACATAGTCCTCAAAAAACTTGTATAATTCTTCAGCAGTGAAGTTAGCAATCTTTGTTGGAGTTTCAATTCCTGCACTATGGTAAAGTGCAGCTAATTTAGATTTTACATAACCAATTCTAGTTATGTCTGATAACTCAACAATCGCCAATATATCCTTTTCAGAGATATCTAACTTCTTTGCCAGTTCTTTTCTTTGGTTGATAGTTTTACCTGCTTCCAACATTTGTTCTACATTCTTTATACCTATAGTTGCTAATTTCTTTACAACTTCCAGATTTACGTTATAAAACTCCTTTAGAGGAAAAATTCTTCTGGAAGTTTTGGTTCTCGATTCTCTTAGTTTTGCTGTATGACTTAGCAGTTCTCTATTTTCCATAAATTTGAAATAATTCATGAGAACATAAAGTGGACCTTTTGCAGAATTCTTCTTATCTTCCTCTATTTTCTCAACAAAGGCATCAATATCTGAGGGATTAGCATTATTTACTTTCTTATTTCTATACTCTCGGAGAAAGTCTGCAAAAGCATTCACTCCCTCAATATTTCGGTCAATAACATCCTCTTTTTTACCCTTTCTTTTGAGATATTTTCTAAATTCTGCTTCATTCATTCAATTCACTACACTGTGCACATTTAACTATTTAAAGTTAGAATGTAGTCCGGAAAAAAATAAATATCTCTACTTTCATTCTAAGTTATGCCTGAATTATCTGTTGAACAAATAAATCAATTCATTCTTCAGAAACAGCATCTTACAGCTGAAACCAAAACTACTGACATTGCAGCTGTAACCAGAAACATTGGAGGGTTACACAGTACAAGTCAAACCACTCCTTATTTATCATTGTTCAGTAGAGTGAAGGATTTCTCTAGAAATCAGTTTGATGAGGAAGCATATGTAAAGAAGAATCTTGGTAAAATCAGGTGTATACGAAAAACTGTTTTCATTCATCACAAAGACTACATTCCTTGGATAATAAATGCAACTAAGAAGCAATATGAACAACGTCATGTGGATTATCTGGCAAATTTAGGAGTTTCTGAAAAGAAATATCAGAAGATAGTACAAGAGATTCTCAAGGTTCTAGATGGAAGAACTCTATCAGTTTCAGAAATAAAAAAGGAACTCAATAGTAAGGAAAACATTTCTGCGATGGTAAACCTTGCTTGTGACCAGTTTAAGATAATTAGGAACAGACCCATTAAAAGCTGGAGAGATAAAAGACACACTTACTCAGTTTTCAAAGAGTATTTTCTCGATATGGATTTAGAAGAATATTCAGAAGAGGAAAGTAGAACGAAACTAGTAAAATATTACCTAGAACGTTTTGGACCTGTAACAGAGACAGATATTGCTTGGTGGACCGGTTTTAACAAGACAGAAACAAGAATAGCACTTGAAAAACTAAAGGATGAAGTGACACAGAATCCTATTGAACCTTTATGCCCTCTTAATCCTCTTTATATGCTTACTACAGATGCAGAAAAACTAGCTCAAACAGCTATTTCTGAACAAGCGACTATCAATATTCTTCCAGATTTAGATCCTTATATGATGGGCTACAAAGAGAGAACAAGATATGTAGACTCTAATTATTATGACTATATTTTTGATCGTTCGGGGAATGCTACAACAACCATTCTAATCAATGGTAAAGTCAAAGGTATTTGGGATTTCATTAGTAGTAAGAGACCAGAGATTAGATTCTTCCTTCTAGAAAAACTGGATAAGATTTTGCTGGGTGAAGTAAAGAATGAATTAGAGCTTTTAGGAAAATTCATCTTTGAGGAAAATGTCAAACTGGTAGAATGTAAGAAAATGGATCCTCTGAAAACAAGAACACCAGGAGAAGTACAAACACCTCTGAAGTATTGCTAAATAAAAAAGAAAATAATAAGGATGTAAATCTAAGGAGTTACGTCCAAACTAATTTTACAGAATTCACCAGGTTTAAGGTTGATATTTGGTAAAGAAGGAGATTCACCTTTAACATAAGTGAGAGCACCCATGAGGATACCTCCAACAGGACATGCTGTCTCGCCTTCTAAATCATAGCCTCCAACTCGTTTAGGACAAATCAAGCAGTTTTGAATTGTAACTGATGATTTACCGTCTACATTTTCAAAAGTTAACTCTTCTGCGAGTTGAATTTCATCAAGTAATTTTGCTATAAGTTCTTGCTCAGAAATTCCAACCTTGATTTTCTTTTGAGCAAGTAATTCTTTCGCAAGTTCTTGGCCTATCCAAATGCTAAGGATATCCATAGCTCCTTGAGGACCAAAACTGAGATTTAGTATTTTTCTAGATTTTACTAAACCAGCACCTAAACCTATAATTGCTTTATTCAGATAGTTTTTTGAAGGATCTTTTCTAGAGAAAAATCTTGCCATTATTTCACCCCATTATTTGTTTTCCCAGATTAGCCCCTGTTTGATATATTTTTCAATTATCCCTTGAAGAGTTGGAATATCAATCTTCACACCTAATGCGGTTTCTAAAGGTAATGTTCTAACTCTTATATCTTCAAGAGTTAAAGGTCCTTCTTCACAAACTGCTCGAAGAATAGCTTTATCTAAAACAAAAGCACTCTTCTCTCGTTCCAATGCTTCTTCAGCTGATATTAATCCACTAAATGTAGGGCTACTCATAGAACCACTTTTTAGATATTAACTGAGAAACAGAATAGAAGTATACTTATCGCTAATCTGCAACCCCCAGTATAACTGTTTTTCATAAGTAAGATTATGTTTAAATACGTTACTTCAGTTGCAAGCTGCAAATATGCTATTTTTATTTGAGCTGTACAAGAGTTTGAACACCCGAAGAGGATATAAGTGTTAAAAGCGATGAAAATTTAAGCAAATTAGCAACTCTCAGGTGACTTAAATGATAAAAAAGAAGATGTTGTATATATCTCTCAGTTTATTTGTGTTTTCACTTTTACTCACTTATCAAACTTCAGCTTCATTATCTCCTTACATCGGATTTGAAGTAGGAGATGAATTTGAGTTTCAATTTTCCAAGTTTGATGTATATAGGCATATTAATGGTTCCTTAGTTATCGATGAAGATGGTTCAGATCTAATAAATAATAACATAACAGTTACAATCAATGAAATCACAGAAGCAAATGATGGTTTCTTCAAAGAACTTTATGGTAGTTCTACCTATGTTAATGTCACTGAAACTTTCAAAAGAGGAGTCTTCAATAAATTAACATTACTTGATGCTTGGTTCTTTTATTACTATCAAGTTGAACTGTCTTTTGACAATTGGATTATGTTCTTCGATCCAGAATGGGGGATAAACACAGGAATTGAATCACCAGATACAAGTGATTATGCTAATTTTGCAGGTATACCAGTCTTAGCTACAACAAATACAACCTTTTACCAATCTCTTGAAGATGAAATTCCTGATTACTCTGGCACTCCTCCTATGCCACCAGATAGAATGAGTGATGAGAGAGATGAAGAACTAAGATGTAACAACAGAATTACGCAAGCATCTCTAAAAGATGATATCTTCAAGATGAATGTTACTAATGTAGATTCAATTAGTGGTGAAACAGCTAGTAATGAGTCATGGAGTATAGAAGGATCAACCAATTTCTACGTAGAGATAAACACTCAGCAAGGGATAGTTGATAAGTTATCTTGGCTAATTACATATAACTTGATTCTTGGTTCAACAACTGATGATTTTGTTTATGAAACAATGATTAAAAATCTTAATCCTGGGGTAACAGCCAAGTCAGACTTCCAAGTATATCAAGGTTTATTTCTTATTGTAATTGGATTAATAGTAATTCAGCTGAAGAAAAAGAAATAATTCTCCTCTTTTTTATTTCTATATATATTTATACTTAAGATATCAACTATAGTTGATATACATGAGAAAGAAAGAGATATATCAGAATGGATTATTGTGTGGAACCTTACTCATTTTGTTCTTTGGATCGTTTTTGGCAAATTCCGAAATTACTGATGAAGGACAATGCTGGGGAGATTTAAAAGAGACTTATACTTATATTTGGGATTCTAAAGTCTATAACTATAAACTTGTAGAACCATTAAGTGAAACTTACAAAGAAATAGCTATTTGGGATGTGGGAAGTGAAGGGAACGAGATATCGTTTAGAACAGATATGTGGGAAGTTTTCATAGGAATGATACATATCGAAAATGAAACTCATTACGACCTATATCGAGCAGCTTGGTTATATGAGAACGAAACAGAAAGTTTCAAAGTTACTTACAGATATGATAACCTAACACAAGAAATAGGGTTTGTAGATCCGCTAAGTCTAGATCTAATAGAAGGGGGTGCAGATGTTCCTCTGAATCCTATGGAAATGCACGTAGAGATGTTTATGTTCTGGCAAGGATTAGGGCTTACATTCCTACCAGTTTTACATGAAGATTTTTCCTTTGAAACAAATTTTACAATCTACGAGTTAGCTTATCCTGATTTTGAAATTAAATTTGAAGACACCTTCAGGTTTCAAAGAAAAAATATTGAAGGATATCACTATGAATTCTCATACACATCTGAATTTAAATTATACCCAGGAGTATGGAATAGGGAGGAAGTAAGTAGGTACTACTCATATGATACTCAAGGAGTTCTATATGATTTCTATAATGAACAAACATTATCTACAAACATATCAGGAAAATATGAAGTTGAAAGTGAAGGGACCTTTAGATACTATTTATATTCTTATGATGGAACTGTAATCGCAGCACATTCTTGGATTTATTGCTTGAGTGGAATACTAATTATTTCAGTTTATATGTTATATAAGAGAAGAAGGTAATCTTCTCAGTTTTTTAAAATTCCATTCGAACAAATTTTGTGAACATTCGAAGTATGTATTGACTTCTTTTGACATTAAAAAAGAATTTAGTTTGATTTTCGAACTATCGTTTAAAAAAAGTTATAAACCAAACTTGGAATTTGCATGACGATGATATTAAGTACTCTAAAAAAAAGGACGAAATTACTTCTTCTATCTACATTCTTCTTGACTATTTTGTTATTGACTTCTGTACGAACACAAGTTTATGCTACACCTGCACCTACGCTTCTATCCCCTTCACCAGGATCTTATGAAAATGATAATACACCATTATTTGACTGGACAGATGTTGTAAGTAATGATAATTATAATATTCAGATTTCTACTGATAGTGAATTTCCTGATCCAGAAATAAATGCTGTAATGAGTGGAAATTCTCCTTCTGAATATACTCCATCAAGTGCACTTGCGGAAGGTATCCATTATTGGCGTGTTAGGTCTTATGATGCGGCTGGTGGAGGATGGAGCGCATTTTCCTCGGTATGGTCTCTAACTATCGATACAATTGCTCCTATTGCACCTAATGTTATTACTCCAGAATATTATGGCTATTTAAATGAGAATCAGCCATATGTTGAATGGGAGCGAGATCTAACTGCTTTGAAATATAGATTGGAATTTGATAACAATTATGATTATTCTTCACCTTTGGATTCAAGAGGTACCTATAACTGGTTTTATACTTATCCGTCAGCTTTACCAGATGGAAGGTACTATGTGAGAGTGAGATCTGAGGATTTTGCAGGGAATATAGGACCTTGGACAGAGGTTCCATTTGATATTGATACTGTAGCACCTCCAGCACCAGTATTAACTTCTCCTACGGAAGGGCAGGTTATAACAATTAATCCATGGAGTTATGATTGGGATTCATCAGGAGGAGCATATTTTTGGTACTTAGAATTTTCTAGATATAGTGATTTCTCAATTATAGCAAAAAGTCTTGGAACTAATTGGGATGCAGGATATCATGTCACTTTGAGTGGTCAGGGATTGTGGTATTGGAGAGTTAGACAAAAGGATTGGGCACAAAACTTGGGTCCTTGGAGTACTGTAGGATCTTTTACATTAGATACAATTGGTCCAGCTGCTCCTGTTTTAGTAGCACCAACTGATGATTTGTTTATCTCAGATACAACACCATATCTAGATTGGAATATAGGAGGAGATGCTGTAGAGTATCAAATAATGGTAGATACTTCAGATAGTTATCCATCTCCTGATGTGGATACAACTACCACAAATACCTATTATACAACTACTGCGCTCTCAGAAGGGGAATATTTCTGGAAAGTAAGAGGAAAGGACCCCTATGATAATTGGGGTTCATGGAGCACAAGTAACTCCTTCACAGTGGATATTACTAATCCAGATGCACCAGCTCTTGATGCACCAGGAGATAATGAAAAAACAAATGATAATACTCCTTTATTGGAATGGTTTGGCATAGGAGAAACAGTATATTATCAAGTGCAAGTCGATACATCAGATGTATTTTCATCACTAGTATATAATGTAAGTTCACTTGATACAATCTATTATCAAATTCTTTCCGAATTACCAGATGACACTTACTACTGGCGCGTCAGATCTCAAGATTTAGCTGGAAATTGGGGGGATTGGAGTGCCATAAGATCTTTTGAAGTAGATACTATAGGTCCTGATGCACCAGCTCTAGTATCACCAACAGATGTGACACTTATATCAGGAACAACTCCAACGCTTTTATGGAATTCAGTAGCAGATGGTATTGAATACCAAATACAGATTGATATTGCTTTAGATTTTCTTAGCACAATCTATGACAATTTAACATCTAATACTTTCTTTGCAATATCATCATCATTAATGGATGACACCTATCATTGGAGAGTGAGAGCAAGGGATGATACAGGAAATTGGGGAACGTGGAGTGAAGTTTGGACATTTGTAGTTGACGTAAATGGTCCAGATTCTCCAATACTAAATAATCCAGGAAACACAGTCATTATAGGTGAACAGAGTCCAACTCTGAATTGGTCGTCTGTTGCAGATGCTGTTCAGTATGAATTAGAACTTGCTACAACAGCAGCTTTTGGAGGTACAATAATACTAACAACAACAATTGTAAACACTTATTATGACATTTTCTTCACACTTTCAGATGGAGCCTACTTCTGGCGTGTTCGAGCAAAAGATTCAGCAGATAACTGGGGAAATTGGAGCGAAATATGGTCATTCGAAGTAGACTCTGTAGGACCTTATATTGTCAGCCCAGAAGATATAGAATACGAAGTAGGAAGTATAGGACAAAACTTCAGCTGGTATCCTCAAGATGCTAATCCAAGTAATTACATCATATATCTAGATGGAATTGTAATTCAATCTGGTGTATGGAATACTTCAGGGGAAGAGATATTCATCAATGTTGAAGGGCTCGCAATTGGTGTATATAACTATACACTCTATTTCGAGGACGTAACTGGAAAAAACAATAGCGATACTGTAATCGTTACAGTAACAAAGATAATTATACCAGAACTGGAATCAGTTGTACCGTTAATTCTTCCAATTATAGTAGTGGTTGGGATAAGCGTTTGGTTAAGAAAGAAAAGAAAATAATTTTCCTTATCCCCTCTTTTATTTATATTTTAGGGATTTTCTTTAAATAATACTATGGCATTGCATAATCATGAATTCAGTAGATAAGACGAGAGTAATTTTCATTTGTAGCCATAATTCATCTCGTAGTCAAATGGCTGAAGCATTCTTACGAGATTTTGCTAATGACCATTTTGAAGTATTCAGTGCAGGTATTGATAGCAGAAGAAT
>CAZPXJ010000101.1:0-10615 GCA_964590855.1 uncultured archaeon | reverse complement strand
CTAATTCTATCTTTTTGCGTTCTTCTTCACTCTTTGGCAATTCATCCTGTTTCTTCTTTAGCAGTCTGAATTTAGAGAAGAATTTTCCAAATAGCAACAGAATACTTGGTACCAAAGTTAGATTGATGATTAAGGTAACAGAAATGCAGACTGCAGCACCAATACCTATTGAAGCAAGAAGGCCAATAGGGAAAAAAGCTAAACCTAGAAAACAAATTACTAGGGTTAGACCGCTCACACCAATTGTATGTCCAGCATGCTCCATCATCAGATGAACAGCTTGTGTATTATCTCGCCCTCTAATCAACTCTTCTCTGTATCGAGACAAAAGGAATAGAGAATAATCTATTGATAGAGCAATAACCAATGACATCATCACACTTGGTACAAAACTGAATACTGGCATAGCTGCTGCAACTGGATACATTAGGAAGAATGAAGTAGCTATTGAAAAACCAACACTTACCACAGGAATAATCATCAGTTTGAAGCTTTTCAGAACAAGAGCTAAAACTATCAAGGCAATTGGTAACACAATCGAATCCATAACAATGATATCTGTCTCTGAAGCATTTTTCATATCCTCAAACAAGATGTGTGATCCTGTTAGAAGCATCACATAACCCTCAGGTTTATGGAAATCAATTGCTTCATAGGTATATTCTACAAAGTCATTTAGATCATCATCAGAAATTGAAGTCAAACTTATTTCAACAATAGTTGTTGTATTGGTCTCTGAAACAAATCCCAAAGCAGCAATGTCAAGAGTTGTGTTGATTAAATAATAAAAACCTCTTATATCCGTTATATAAGAACCATAATCAGAATTTCTAAGAGAAGTGTTTAAATCAATACAGAAATAAGCTATATCAGAATTCAATACTGTTTGAGAACTATTTTCATTTTGAATAACTAAAATAATAGTTGTTTGGGTATTTATTTGAGGGAATTCTTCCTCTAAAATCGTATTAGCAACATGAGAAGGAGTATCTTCTGGCACATTGAAATCTGAACTAGTTTCAGCTATGAATCGAGGTGCTAACCAGATACTAAAACCTAAAACAATTGCCCAAATTATAATTACAATTATCTTATATTTTTTTAAGAATGTCGTGTACTTTTCTATAAATTTCAAACATTTCCCCCAAGGAACCATAATTATACAATTTCTCATAAAAAGCCATTTTAAGGCTTTTTGTAGCCTATATGGAAAGTGATTGTTTCACAAATAAGTTTAAAAGGGATTCAATAGAAAAAGCGGAATTTTATACAAAAAAAACTTGTATTAAATAAAAAAACCCAAAGACTATCTTTATAAAAGCATGTTTAATCTGGATTTTGAGCAAAGAACAATTCTTCTTACGAGTGAAAATTATGTCTACAAATATTAAGGATCGAACCCCTATTCAAAATCAAACTATTCTTGTTCTGATAGGATGTATAGTTTTTATTTTGATGGGTTTACTTAACATCTTATTCCGTTTTACTCCAATGGTAGCAACATTATTTCCAAAACTTTTGATTTCAGGAGACATTAACAGAATAAGATTGGTCTTCAATACTATTGGATATGTGCTGTATTCTGTAACTTTTGCTAGTTTAATTCCAATAGGTATAGGAATAAGAAATATAACAGATGTTTATTTTGTAGATCATATCACTAAATCTGGACAACAGACTGCAACTTGGATTTTCATTTATTCAGCTTCTGTTTTGCTAGACATGCTTTCACTTGGTTGGCCAGTAATATCTGGGTTTGTGGCAATCGCATTAATTGCTGGTAGAGTAATGGCTTTTGTAAAGATAAACAAAACATTTGAAAAAATCAACAGAATATTTGATGTGAAAATTGGTAGTTTTATCTATATTCTTTTTGCATACTATTCAATCATCACAATGGTCCTTGGAGCAATAGCAAACTATGCTGAAGATCTAGAATTTGAAGTTTATCTAGCAGTCTTTAATGGTGTAGTAGAATCTGCTTTAATGATATTAGTTGGTATTAAGTTAATAATTGACTTCTTCAAATTGAAGAAATTCTTAGAAGAAAGCAATATTCTACCTTATTCAGCTAAAAAAGCCTATCTTTCAAAAGACAGATCTGATAAACCTGTACTCGCAACTACCAAAGCTCATATTCAATCTACAACTCAAATAGAAAAATTTCAACAAAGAGTTGCTAAACAAGAGCAGAGGATAGAGAAGTTTAGAGCTAAAGAAGAAGCAAGGAAAGATTCACTAGAGAAAGAGGAAAAGAAAGCTGTACATGTTACTTACATCACCTGTTACCATTGCAAACAACGTACTGATAAGAATCTTTCAAAATGCATGAATTGTGGCGAATCATTAAAAAATGAACTTGAAAGTATGAAAAAAGAGATTTCAGATATTTCAGTTCGAAGAATTTTATCGCCTAAACGAGAAAAGATTCTCCAGCAAATAACTGCTGCAATTTTCCTAATAGCTTTCGTAGTATATGCTTTTGTTGCAGGAGATGCAATTCTGCAAACTTACGCTTGGATTATTATAGCTCTGTTTGCTACATATCTATTCGTGAATTATATCGTTCTTTTCTTCTCCGGAAGAGGATTTGCAGTTACAACAGTATTGAGTGACCTATCATTTTTATTTGTGATAGTACCGATTCTATGTGCGATATTCTCATATTTTATGACATTAGTTGTAAATGCTATATCAGAAACAAATATAGAAGAAACAAGATGGTTACTTATTAGTTTAACTATAATTCTATCTCTGTTGAGCATATTTTTGTTATTAAATTACAGATTAAAGAGTACAAATATGAATCTCAAGGAGTATATTAAATATCGATTTGATTTCAAAGCCCGAGCAGCTGAATTGAATAAAGAACAAAAACGTGTAGAGAAAAAGAGATCTAATTTCGACAGTCTAGATAGAATAGAAGCTAATATGGCTAGACAAAGACAAGAAAAAGTAATGAATTATGAAGACTTTGATCTTAAACAAAGATTGAAAGATTTGGGCAGTCCTCTAACAAATGATGATGAAGATTAACAAACATTATAAGCAAGTTTTCTAATTTGCTCTACATTATGAAAATAACAGTTCAAAGAGAGAAGGAACGTTTTGCTGTTTATTCCCATATTGTTGGTTTAGTTCTTGCATTTGTTGGCGTAATAATATTGATAGTTTTTTGTATAACCAGTAATAACTTACAACACCTTGCTGTTGTTTTTGTTTATTCAATTTGCATGTGCTATATGTTTTCAGCAAGCGTACTATATCATGCTCATAAGAAATCAGAGAATGATAGAGATTTCTGGAGAACATTTGATCATGTAGGTATTTACTTCATGATTGCAGGATCATATACGATTGTCTCTTTCCTCTATGTGGATGATATTTTCAAGTGGATCATATTCTCTTTACAATGGAGTTTTGTTATTTTTGGGTCAATTATAAAAATAATGAAAATAGAAATACCAACTTGGCTTGATGTAGGAATTTATTTGATTATGGGGTGGATGATTGCAATACGAATGAACTTTATCTTTACTGAGTTTCCGTTAAAGATATTCTTGTTAGTCATTCTTGGAGGGATTTCCTACACAATAGGAGCAATTCTTCACGCTATAAACAAACCTTATCCGATTCCAGGAAAATTCGAATTCCATGATATGTTTCATATACTGATTATTGTAGGAGCAGCTCTACATTATCTAGCAGTGTTGTTCTTCTTTGTTTCTTGAATATAATAACACAAGAGATATAATCTCAAAATACTAATATTAAGCTATAGGATTAAAAGGGTTCAAATTGAGTCTGAAATCAGAAGTTCGACAGAGAGTGGAATATCAATGCAATAATTGCGGAAAGATGAGGATATTGTTCATTGCTCCTGCACTTCAGAGAACAGAAGTCGATACTTATGGATATATCGAATATGTTGATGTTCATATTTGTGTGAATACAGAACTGAGTGCAATAAAACTCTTTGTTGACAGTCACTATGATGTAAGAACCCAAGTTACTGTTGAGAGTAAACCTAAATCTGAAGAACCTGTTTTCACTGAATTAGTAGGTTTAAACATTCCCATTCCAAAAAAAACAGATTTCTTGGATCACAATATTGTACCAACTAAAGACTATGGTGGTTACAATCTCAAACACCTATTCATTATTGACAAACTTCGACAACGAGATTACATTCTTGGGGAAGAGAAAGTAGGGAAGAAAATTTTTCAACACTCACCTTTAGGATTCATAGAGATAACCGGGTATGTTGAGGAAACTGTTCAAACATTATTTGTGGATGATTGGTTGTTAAACTTAGCAAATTTCATGGAAACCTTAGTGTATCTTGATGAAACTCTGCTGGAATACATAGGAGTATATTTAGATTATATGATAGTTTCACGACCTAAAGCTAAGGAACTAGTAGAATTGAATTTATTGCTTAATGCAACAATGGCTATTCCTCATTCAACAGAAGAGCATATTTCAATTTTAGAGGCGCATGTTGATGAGTTATTTCCAGATTTGAATGCAATCAGTTATCGTATTTTTGTATCTATAATGAAGCATTGTTTAGAAAATGAACAAAAAACTCTGATGGGAATTTATGAAGAGATCAAACAGAAGATTTCCCAACTTAATTCTTTCCCCTATTTCTTATCAGTTGTCAGTCAACTTGTTTCATTTGGATTTGTAAACATTGAAAAACTAGAATTTTATACACTCAATTAGGGAAGCTAAATGTCAATCGACTTATATCAACTAGATAGTAAGAAAGTAATCAGTATTATTAAACATATTTGTGAGAGAATTGGAACTAGAGTTTCAGGAACAGAAAATGAAAAAGAGGTCGCGAAATACATCTCAAAACAATTCGAAAACATAAGCTCACACAAAACTTCCCTCAAAGTTTTTCCTCATAAATATTATGTTGGAACAGAAGCATCACTCCATCATTCTGATTCAGGAATTACACTTACAGGTTCTCCCGTATGGATGACAAAATCAACTCCACTTGATGGAGTAGAAGGTGAAGGATTCTATTTGGGTTCAATAAACCAACTAGAGGAGATTGCTCTTGATACAGTAAAGGATAAGATTGTATTCATATTTTTCTTGAGAGATTATCTTGAACCTGAAATCTTCGGTAATCTAAAGAAACTCTATAAACTTAAACCAAAAGGAGTGGTTTTTCTAAGCAATTATAATTCTGAAGTTACTCGCTCTGACCCTATATTCAAAGAAGAATCTATATTTGCTCAAATACCAACAATTGTCATTCCAGCAGCAAAGTTTACAGAATTAACGGATCAGCAATTAACTAGTCAGTTTAGGTTATCGGTAAAAGGGAAAATACAAGAGGGATTGTTACACAATGCTATCTCATTACAAGATGGAGAAAAAACTGATACAATCTTGATCTGTGCTAATCATGATACTGTAGAGAATTCAACAGGTGCTATAGGTAATGCAACTGGGATTGCTTTAGTTCTTGAAATTGCAAAAATTCTTTCTAAGGTTGAAACAAGATTTAGCTATGTTTTTGCAACCTTTGGAGGAGAGGAACAAAATTTAGAGGGAGCAAAGAATTTTCTAGAAGATTACTATCGATCAAGAATTGTTATGTGTATAAATATAGATTCAATTGAACCTTTTCCAGGTTTTGTTGCATCAATAGTAACAGGAAACAAAGAACTGTTCGATATGATAAAATTAACAAGTAATTCCAATAATTTTCCAGCGCTTGCAGTAAATGGTACACCCAACGAAGGTACCAACATGGTCTTTGCTCAAGAAGGGATTCCTTCTATCATGGTTCTTTTCAAAGGTGCTCTTGCTCCAGGAACAAAAAGAACTGAACTAGATGCATTCAAACTTGTTACTGAGAAGTCTTTGAAAGAGACAGGAAATTATGTGTTAAATTTGTTATCTAAACTTGAATCATTTGAAGATCTCAGCTTTGCCGAAGGTATTCCACCTAACTTAGAGAAAGAGACTGAGAACTATTTTGAAAGAATTCAGTTCTATCTAGAAGATTGAAGATAATACATTAACCGTAATAGTGTTTGAGGATTTTTGTCGATTATCTAGAGGAATAGAGGTCATCTTTATTTTTATTTATAAATCACCCCACATCATTTATATTTTGGAAAAAAAATTTATCAAACAGATGAGTGAAAATCATAAATCTAGCCAAGATGCTTGGAGAGCTCTGCAAGAGATTTCAAAACAAGAGAGAGAGCATGCACAAAAATTATACAAAATAATTCAGGATTTAGTGCAACAACATGGAGATATCATTCCTAAAGAAACTCTTCTAACTGAACTAGGTTTCAAATCAGTTGATGAAATGGTAGACTGGGAACTAGAATGGTTACCAAGAAAAGAACTCAATATTAAATTCGAATATCAAACTGATTATGTAAGGATAGTAAAGAATCCTGTTGATGAAGAAGATTTAGGAATCTATGAGTACTTCTAACAGGTCAGCGAATCGGTTAAGTCCTTCTTCTAGATACTCTTTCTCTGAACCAATGCCTATTCTAAGGTAGTTATCCATGCCATAACAATCACCAGCTACGAGCAAAAGACTCTTTTCAATTCTGAGTTTCTCGGTGAGTTCTGTCGAGTTCATTTTTAGATTATATTTTACAAAGGACATAGCTCCTGCCTTTTGAGGGATGAAATTGAAGAGATGGTTTCGAGTTTCGACCCACTCCAAGAAAAATTCAAGATTCTCATTCAATAATTTTCTATTCCTAGATAGAATCATCTCGCTCATTTTTGGTTCAAGAGCCCATTCAGCAATTCTTTGACTCAATACACTGGGAGAGATTGTTGTATAATCATGATAAGACCAAGCTTTGTTAGTAAATTCTTCAGGACCTACAAGCCACCCCATTCTTAAACCGGGTAAACTATATGCTTTGGATAGGCCCCCTACTGCTAAAACCTTTTCATACTTTCCATAGAAGGTTTCAATCTCTTTCCCATCTAGTTCTGACCCTCGGTAAACCTCATCAGTGTGAATGTAAGCATCAGCTTCTTCTGCAAGATCGATTATGCATTTCATAGCTGAAGCATCTAGTATAGACCCTGTAGGATTGTTTGGATTGCAGACTGTAATCATCTTAGTATTCTTAGTAATGACTTTCTTTAGTTCTTCAGGATCTGGTTGCCAGTTGAGCTCCTCTTTCAAATAAAAGGGGTTTACATTAGCACCAAAATATTCTGCTAATCCATATGTCTGCATATAGTTAGGTAACATACAAACATAATCATCTTCTTTGTCTAAAATACCCCAGATAGAAATAAAATTGGCTTCAGCTGAGCCATTAGTTACTAGAATAGTATCTTTAGTAGAGGCAGGATAAAGTTTGGAAATGGCTTCTCTTAATTCAATAGATCCATTGGTTTGACCATATCCGATTCTAATTTTGTTCAGTTCTTTAATCTGATCTGCATCTAGTAATTCCTCTAAAGTAAAGGGATGGATACCGCTTTCCGTTAGATTGTAATCAACAGTATTTTCCCACAGAGACTGTCTTCTCTCGAGTTCAAAAATATTTATTTTCATTGTCATTTGATAGTTATAATCTCTGTTTAATAAATTTTCCAAAAAAAAAGATGAACAATAGTTTCAAATTGTTCTGAAAAGTTGCAAATTTCTTTTCCACGATATTTGAAGTATCATGAAGGGATACTTTCTGGTTAGAGCATTATTGCTCAAAGGAAAGTGAAAAAATTGATTAAAAACGGAAATAAACAGAAAAATCTGATACTTTCTTCTTTACTAATCATATCATTCCTATGCTTTACTACAATCACTGCTTCAGTTGATTGTGATCCAATTCCTTACCCACCAGGTGTATTAGCTCATTTAATGACCTATGATCCTGTCAACGATATGATTATAGTTTATGGAGGAACAACAGGTTCACTTGATACAGATATCGAATTTGAAACAAGAGCTTTTGATGTCGACAATAACAATTGGACAAATCTCAATCCAGCTGTACACCCATATCCTTCTACTTGGGGAGCTATGGCTTATGATACGGAATCAGAAAAAATAGTTCAATTTGGAGGTGTTCCACAAAATGATTGGGCATCAAATGAAACATGGATATATGACTATGCAACAAATACTTGGACAAAAGCAAATCCCATCATTTATCCTGAAATGAGAAGTAGTCATGTTATGGCTTATGATTCGGAATCTGATGTTGTAATCATGCATGGAGGAGGTCTCGATGGTGAAGATAATCCAGATGGAGAAGAACGTATTCTTTTCAATGATACCTGGGCATATGATTTGAATAGTGATACTTGGATAAATATGAATCCTACAGGATTAACCATTGGTCTAACAGAAGCACAGATGACTTATGATTCAGAATCTGACAGATGTATCATGGTAGGAGGTTATTTTATCTATCCTTATGATGACCCACATGATGAATATTATACACACGAGACATGGGCTTATGATTATAATTCTAACCACTGGGAGAATATTATCACTTCTGTTCATCCAACACAACGTTATGATCATGCTTTAGCTTACGATTCTGAAAGTGATAGAACGATATTAGTTGGAGGATGGACTTTTGGTGATGGAGGTATTCATCAGAATGAAACATGGGCATTCGATTACAATACCTTGACTTGGGAAAACATGAATCCAGTAAATAATCCCAAAAGAATAGCTCATCAAATGGCTTACGATGAGGAGAGCGATTTAATCATATTATTTGCAGGATTAAAAGCTCCAGATATTTCAAATATGTACAATACTATTTTTACTTATGACTATAATACAAATAATTGGACAGTTATGGCTAGTAACCGATGTTCAACTACAAATGAAGATATCTTTTACATTTATCCTATGTTAATCTTTTCTTCTATCTTAATAGTAATTTTTCGGTTAACTAGAAAGAAGAAATAATCTTTTCTTCTATCTTTTTTCTGGTTTTATTTGTTTGTAAACCTAAGTCATAGTTTCCTCATGAGTGATGATTAGCAGATAACATTTTTTCTTTCAAATCCATTTCCAACTGCAAAAAACATGATACTACTATCTTCTACTATTTCAGCTTTGTTTACATTAATTGTTTCTTAATATGATAAGTCAGAACTATAAGTTAAGACAAACCAAGCTAAGTTGGTTCTTCTGTGTAATCAGCTCAACATCAAGTAAGAATTCTACTATATACCCTCTAATTTGAGAACCATTCTAAAAACAAACGCTTTCCTGTTTATTAAGTCACAATATAAGACAGTCTCAAAATAGTCTCTTGCAGATTTTTAATAATAATAGAAAGAAAAGTGTCTGTAGAAAATTGGTGTAGGAAACGTTTTTCTATATGAAAAAACAAGGATTCAACATTGCATAGAAGAACTATCAGGACAAAAATTGTATTTGCGATAATAATTACTCTATTGATTCCTTTACCAATCAACTCTAGTAATTGTATTAATTATGCATCAGACTTTAATCTTCATGAATTTAATCTGTCGTCATTATCTGTTTCTTACCACAAAATTTTCATCGAATTAACTAATTTGAAAAACATAACAGTAAGAGAAGATTTTACGCTCTTTAATAATCAAAGCAGTGAAATTGATTCTATAAAACTTTACTACAATGAATCTTTCACTATACTAAGTTTGAAAGAAGGAAATTATGATATTTCTTCATTTAATACAACAAGTTATCCTATTTCTTTGTCACTAGAATTTAACTCTCCACTTCAACCAAATAAGACAAAAGATCTGAAATTTCTATTCTGTCTAAATAAAAAAACACAAGTATTAGAGAATGACTATCATATTTTTAGTTATTCCTATTTTGATACATATTTTACTTTATTAGAATTTGTTACAGTTAGACTGTCTAGAAATTGTGAAATAGGTTCTGAACCTGGAGATATTCTCCCTCCTACTGATAGACCAATAATAACTGAAGAGGGATTTATAGATATTTACTGGAGATTTGAGGAAATCTCCTCTAGTTCTAATCAATTTGTTCAAGTGAAATTTAAACCTCCAAGTAAAACCCCAGTGTGGTTATTTGTTATAGGTCCGATTCTAGGTTTAGCAAGTGGGATAGGTGGTACTTTATGGTATATGAGAAATAAAGGAAAGAAAACCATCAAACAAATAGGAAAAGTCTTCTTATCAGATTCTGAAAAACTTCTACTGAAACTTATTTTCAAAAATGATGGTAAAATTGCTCAGAAGAATCTTTGCTCGTTAACAGGATATACAAAGGCAAAAGTTTCTAGAATTCTTATATCTCTTGAAAAACAGAATTTAGTTGCTCGAGAAAAATGGGGTCGTAATTATCAAATTTACATTTCAGATTTAGGAAGAAAGGTGATAGAATAGTGCTACTAATAAAAATAACAGATAGTCTGAAAAAGTCTCAAATTAGTCTAAGAAAAACAACATACAGCTATTCATATCTAATCAAATTAAAGGTTAAGTGAGTAAGATGTTTAAACTAAATAAAAAAATAATTATGGTCTTTTCAACAGCTATAATTCTAGCCTTAGTAATTTTTTCCGTTACATTTACTGTCTTCATAAACAGAGTGATTGAACCAGATGTTTTA
>CAZPXJ010000100.1:0-11001 GCA_964590855.1 uncultured archaeon | reverse complement strand
CCCTTATTGTAGTGTTACTAGTGAGTTGAAGAAAGTCTCAGAGCTAATTGAACACTATATGTTACCAGTAAGTTATGATGTTGCTCAGATTCGAACTGAATTAGTTGGTGATATCTTAAAGCATCCTGGAACTCCTGAAGATTTGCATAATTCTCTAAAATTTACTAAAATCGACTTGAAATTCTATCCTTACTTCATTGTAACTGTTCATCTTAGAACTGAATACAAAGGAAACGGTGAATATGCTACTTTTAGCAGCAGATATAAATCTGGTTATCGTCATATAAGTACACATCTTAAACCAGAACAAGGAGTTTTTGATGATACTAGAGAATTCATCATCTATTCATCTGAAGATGTAATCAATGACTTGATAAACTTCGAAATTTCAACTAGAGGAAAGAGATATTTCCAAGCATTGGAAGCTGAGAAAGTCAAAGCTGATGTAAATAAGAGTATTTTCAATTTAGAACAAGCAAAAGAAGAAGCCATCAGCAATATGCGAGAGATTCATAAAGGTTTGATGATGAAAGAGCTTGCACAGATATTAGAAGTCAAAGATCACCCTGAAGTTAAAGGGGTTTATCTATTACATATCCCATTTTATTTCCTAGAATTTAAAGTAGGAAATAAAGAATATAAAGCAACTATGGATGCTGCTACTGGCCGAACTGTAATTACACAGGTTCCACGAGAAACAACTTATTGGATGCAAATTGGAATACTTACAACACTGTTTGGAGCAATTGGATTAGCAGGGATTTATTTTGCTGTACAAGGTATCTTAGGATACTTTGGAATATTTGGTGCAATTGCTGGTCTTGTCTTCGCATTTAGAACTTTACAGCTGGGATTGAAATCTCAATATACTGAAACACAGCGATCAAAACGGAGAAGATAATCTAATTTTTTTCTCTTTTACCTTTTTCTTTAAAAATGATTTATGATTTAGAATTCATATGATAGAAGATATACCCCTCTTTTTTGATTTTGGAGGAACACTCGTAGATACTTTAGAAGTTACAAGAAAAGCGTTCAAGCAAACTCTTGGAACTGATTATACACCAGATCAAATCAAACAGATGTACAAAGATGCTTCTCAAAAACGTATGAGTATGTCTCTCTTGACCAAATACAAAGTGAACCCAATTAAATTGGCAATCAAACAGAAACAACTTAAGGTTGCGCAACAAGAGATTTTTCTTGATACTATCAAATTAAATGATAATGTCAAGGAAACATTGAACAAGATAAAAGCGATTAACCCAAATTTAAAACTAATTTTGGTTACTCAGAATCCTATGATGGAAGATGAAGATTACTCTAAGGAAGCAATGAAAAAACTGTTTGGAAAAAAACACCCTTTTGATCAGATTTTAGCTGGTGAGGATAAATTCAATTTAATTGTTCACAATTTCGATCCCGATGTTATAGCTAAAGGCGTTTTTATTGGAGATTTACCTAATGATGTATATATAGCAGAGATGCTCAAAATACCTTGTTTCGGTGTAACATGGGGTTATTCTGATGAAAATGAACTTAAAACACCGTTTATTGTTGATACAATTGAAGAATTATTTGAGATGGTTAAAGATCATATTGAAGATTTGAAAGAAGAAAAAGATGAAGAAATCGAAGAAATTGAGTTTGAAGATATAGAACTAGACTCTGACAATTTTGAATTGATTGATTAGAAAAAATTACTCATCTAGTTCTAATATCGATTTAGCAACTTTTTTTGCAACATCTGATACATGTTCAGTGCAACTTTCAAGAATGGTCTGAGCTTGCTTCTTAGCATCTTTAATTAAATTTTCGTACTTACTTCCATCTTTTGCTTGTTCTATCATCTGTTTCAGAATTTCTCTAGCTTCATTTTTTGCTGCTTCTGATTGTCTGACTCTATCACTTTGAGCCTTCTCAATAAGTAATGCTGATTCATCTTCTACATTCTTTATTTGTAGTTCAGCTTGTTGTTCAGCAACCTTTATTTGTTGAATTATCTCTTGTTCCTTAGATGGCAAATATATCACCAGATATTTCTTTCTTAGTAAGCTATGTAAGAGGACAGCATGCAAAACTTCTCTCTATTGAAGACTTTGAAAATCTGATAAATAAGTCTTATGAAGTCTTCATAAGAGATCTGATGTCTTTTGAAATTGGTGAAATCTTGCGTTCAAATCCTTCATATAAATCACATGAAATTGAAAGATTCCTTACCAGAAGATTATTAGATCAACATTCATTTATTTTGAAAAATACTCCTGCTGTTTTTAGAGATTTTATAGAAGCTTACACAACAAGATTTGAAGTTATAAATCTTAAACGTTTAACAAGATATCTTTATTCTAAAGCCGATATTGATCTCAAAGAAGCAATAAATCTACGACCACAAGAGATGTTAGGACGAACTGCATTTATTGCTAAATTATTGCAATGCCAAGATCTTGCTGAATTTCTAGAAGAATTAAAACAATCTGAATATAAAGATGAAATTGAAGTAGCTGAGAAAATATACTCTAATGTTGGTGATATATGGCCTTTCGAATTTGCTTTTGATACCTTTTATCTTAAACAAATGTTAAAATTTGCATCAAAACTCAGAGGAAATAAAAAGAAAAGTGCATTAAGATTCGTTTATTCTGAACTCTTAACTAATTTGCTTTTAGTTATTCTAAAAGCAGATTTTGTTGAAGTCGATATTAGTGACGCTCTCAAACTCATACCAATTCCAGAAGATTTTCCTTACAAAAGGCAAATTACTCAAATGATGTCTGAACCAGTTCTTAAAACCGATTTGGAAGTACTGAAGTCTTTCAAATCTGATAAATTAAATACTGGCATTCGAAGATATGAAGCTGATAGAATGTTTTTACATATAGAAATTGCAATCAAAGCAAAAGAACTGAATTTACTAAGAAAAGTTTTCTATGAGGATTTCGGAATTTTGAGTGTTATGAGCTATCTTAAACAATATGAATCCCAAATTCAGGATCTGAATAAATTGTTATATCTGAAGGAATACAAGTTCCCTATTGAGAAAACAAAGGAACTAATTGTAAATCTAATCTAATACTTCAAACCGTTGGAACAGTTACAATATTCAGTAGTATAAATGCGATTAGCAACCCATATATTGCTAAAGCCTCTCCTAAACCAAGATAAATCAAGTTAGGGGTGAATACTTCTGAGTTAGCTGTTATTGAGCCAATTGCTGCAGGTTCTCCTTTTGCTAAAGTAATTGCTGCACCTAGGTTTGATACAACCATGATAAACATCGCTGCTATGAAGATCCAACCATATTCTGATGTAAATTGGTAACTTTCAAAAGTTCCATCCAAGAAAGGTTGTATCTTCGTGTACATCACAAATGCAATAAGCAGACCATATATAGCTAAAGCTTCTGCTAATGCTAAATATATCAAAATGAAAATATTCAGCTTTTGCTTCTCAGCTACTGCTGCTGCAGCAGCCTGAACACCTTTTGATAATGGGATTCCTGCACCTAGAATAGTAAGCATAGTTCCTGCAATTCCAATGATTCCTAATATATATCCTTCAACTGCCATATTTACTCAAATCCATTTTTTTATTGAATACGAAGATAGGTTTATGTTGAATTCCACTACCTTCGTAAAATTTACTGAAAAACTCATAGAAGTGTAATCTTAATGTTTGAACGAAAACCAATAATCCTTCTAAAACCAAAACGAAAATATTCCCTATAATAAGAATTAGAATCTTAAATCCAATAAATCCAACTTGATCTGCTAGTGCGTTAATAACACTAAGAAAAACTACATGTGCAACTAACATTGCTAACATCCTTCCATATGAGATTGTATTACTTATGAAAGTACTAAATGATTCTAACAAATGAATCAACCCCATACCTATTCCACTTAGAAAACTGCGGAGAATGTTATGTCTATGTTTCTTAAACAAAATGCTAACGATGCCTTGTCCCAATAATGCTAGACCAACGCCAATAGAGACAGAAACCAAACCTACCAAAAGAAACCCTGTATTTTCAGGATTTATTCCAAGATCGAGTATTCCTAATGATGATAGGAAATAAAGGATAGCTGCATAGAGGAAGAATTGTGTTGTTGTACCCTCCAAAAGTTCATCAAATTCCTTGCGTCTAATTTGGTTTACGACTTTTAGTATTAATCCTAAAACAACATGAACGGACCCAATAATAAGAGTTAGATTGAAAACTTGAACTAAATCATTGACTGGTTCAATAAAAGGATATTCTAAACCAAAGAGAAAAACTGGGTCATGTTGTCCTGGTTTTGTTATACCTAATAAATCGGTAAGGTGTGCTCCAAATGCCTCTCCGAAAATAAAACCCATAATAGCTGACGTTATACCTACCATCATCACAAGTAGAAACATTTGTCTAATATTCTTCTTCAAACCTCTCGCTAGCACTCCCATTAATCCAATAACAACAAGAATGAGACCATGACCTAAATCTCCAAACATTATACCGAAGAAGAAACTAAATGTGAAAATAAAGAAAATTGTTGGGTCAACTTCCTTTGATGAAGGTAGACCATATAAACCTACAATTGATTGAAATGCTTTTTTTATGGGATTCTTTGCCTCTACAAAAGGAATGTTCTTTGTTTCTGCACTTGGTTCTTGAACAATCAGGACAGTTTCTGAAAAATTATTTAAGGTTTCTTCCAAGATAGATAAATCACGTTGAGCTATCCAGCCTTGAATGATAACTGTTTTATGTGTTTTTCTTGCTGAAACATACATTCTAATTAAATGTTCATAGCTTTCTATTGATAATTTGATCGCAATAATTTTCTCTTTATTTTTTATTGCAAATTGGTTAATTACATCTTCAAATTCCTTTATTTCAGCTTCAATAGATTTACTGTCTTTCATTATTTCATTCTCAATTTCAATTTTGCTAAGAGTAAACGACCCCTTATGTTCATACTGAAACCATCTAACAGTTGAAAGGTTCTTAATGAGTCTTGTAATTTCCCCTTTTTTACCTTGTGCAAAAATCATATATCTCTTGAAAGATAATGGGATTATTTCACTTTTCTGTATCTCCTTGACAAATTCTTCTGCATCACTCTCTTTTGTAGTTGTTAAAATACCAACAAGAGTTCTTTCATTCTCATTTACTTCATAAGGATGTTCTTCTTCTAGAAGCCGAAATCCTTTTGCTATAAGCTCATTAAGTTCCTCTTCTTCTTTTTTTCTCTCAAGTTTAACTTTAGATTTTTCAATTTCAGATTTTAATGAAGATATCTGAATTGTTAGACTTTCTTCGATTTTAGTCAAATCCTCCCAATTTTCAAAGAGAGGAGTAATCAAGATTTGTTTTTTGTAAGCTCTAACTATTTTCTGACCAAACTTCTCTTTTGGTTCTGGAATGAATTCTAGAAGCTCTTTATAAGCCATCTCAATAGATTTCAATTTTTCTAACCTTGAAGATGGGTAAAATTCATCGACATCTTCTACAGAAACGTTGTCTTTAATCATTAATTTCTCTGTTTCTGCAATTTTGACAACTAGATTAGCAAAATCATCTAATGGTGCGATGATTGTAGCTTCTAACATTTTAGCAGGAAACAGCCCCATAATTTTCACCTATACAAATAATAATTCATTAATTTTTGTTCTTATTCTTTCCTTACTAGCTTCAAGAAGATTCTCAAGTGTATGATCTATTTTCACTCTCTCACGGGAATCCATTAGAATGAAACCACCTGAGGTTTCTAAGGAAGTCTTGTTAAGTGTACACTTGATTCCTTCTTTCTTGGATAACCCTTCCATAATTTTAGTGATTATAGGTTCATCCTTTTTGTCAATTAATATTTTGACCTCCTTAACGCGCATGTTCTTTATACTTCGAATTAAGGTTCTTTCAAGATAATTGGAGTATTCTTTGTTTTTTCTGAAGCTACCAAATTCAATTTCAACTTGGTCAAATACTTCATCTATTAGCATTTCTTTTGTTTGTATAATAATTTTGCGAGCTTCTTGTTGATATTCTGTTTCTGTTCGTTTTTTAAGAAAATCGATTCTAGAAGTTTCCTTAGCTACCTCTCTTTTCTTAATCTCTTCAACCAATTTTTGAGTTTCATTTTCTATGTTTTCAAGTTTAGCTTTGGTATTTCTCTGAATTCTTTTTAGCTCACTATCTGCTTCTTCTTGTATCTTCTGTAGTAGTCTAGCCAAAGCTTCACTATCAAATTTCTCGACTTTTTTTTCATCTGTTGGAATCTCAATCACCTCTAAACTGGAAAGAGCAGTACTGGAATATTTGAAAGCTCTATTACATATCGAACATGGTTCCTAATTAATCGTTTAGTAATTGCTTCTCGTCTAGTCCCCATCACAATCATATCTACTTGTTCCTTTTTAGAAGTTTCAATTATCGATTCAGCAATGAGACCTTTAGAAATTTCTGTAGTGATATAAAGATGAGTTTTAGAATATTCTTGGCTCAATTTTTTTAGTATATTCTCGTATTCATGTTTTTGTTCTTCAAGAACCTCTTCTGGAGATTTGCCTTGATATACTGCTAAGTGAATAAGATTCTCTCTATCTATGACATTTAGTAGATGGATTTCTGTTACCCAATCCATGAAAAACTTCATTAATTGGTTAATTAACTTGGATCCACTTTCGAAATCTCCTACCGCAACTAGAGCTTTTTTCACTTTAATTACCTCTTTTCTTTCTATTCTTTGCTTCAATTTTTTGTTTTAGCTTTTTGATTGTGTATATATTCTCTAAATCGTAGGCTTCAAGAACGTCTTCGATATATTTTATTGTATTCTGAAATCTTATTCTGTAAATTATATCCAAAGCATTCAGATTAAGTTTGATAGATTGTAAATTTCTTATAATCCTATATGCAAAATTCTCTATTTCTGCTAATTGAACTACAAGTGTAAATGTGTCTCTGAACTTACTAGCTGTGACCCACAACAAACTAGATATTCCGAAAAATCCGTAGGAAGTTTCTGGAATATTCCTAAGTTCTAAATCTCTAAAGAGTACTCCCATATATTCAACAGGTTTTGTGCTAACATCTACTTCCCTAGGTATAGTCTCACTGAATATATTAACCATATCTTTTCCAAGTTCGGATTCGGTTTTTATGTACTCCATATACGCCTCACTTAGACTCTTTTCCATCTGCTCTCTAAGCGATATAGCTTCAGCTGTAACAATATGGAGTTTCATCAAAAGAGCTTCATATTTCTCTCTGAGTAAATCATATGCTCTTTCCACTAATTTTAATTTCTTCTTATACTTCAGAAGATTATCTTTTGTTGGAGGAATGTTTATAGATTCTCTCAACTGTCTTTCTCCTCCTTATCTACTAGATAAATTTTGATTAACTCCTCAGAAACCCTATGCAACTCAGATTCTGGTAAAATCGAAAGCAATGTCCATCCCATAGTAAGTGATTCTTCAATAGTTCTATAATCATCACCCTGATTTACAAAAACCTCCTCAAATTTATCAGAGAAATCGAGTAAGATTTGATCACGACGATTTAGTTCATTCTTACCTATTATTTCAGCCAATTTGCCCTTATCTAATCCTTCAGCATATGAAGCATAAAGCTGATCACTAAGTGAAGGGTGATCAACTCTTGTAAACCCATCTCCTATACCATCTTTCATCAATCTCGACAACGAACCTAGTACATCGATTGGTGGATATATTCCACGGTTGTGCATTGATCTATCTAGAATGATTTGACCTTCTGTAATGTATCCGGTTAAATCTGCAATAGGATGAGTTATGTCATCGTTTGGCATTGTCAGGTTAGCTAACATTGTTATGCTCCCATCAGATCCTTCAACAATCCCTGCTCTCTCGTAGATTGATGCAAGATCACTATACATGTAACCAGGAAAACCTTTTCTAGAAGGAACTGTTTCCAATGCTACTGAAATTTCTCTTAGAGCTTGACAATAATTTGTGATATCTGAAAGGATAACTAAAACATGATAATCTTTATCGAAAGCAAGAAATTCAGCTGTAGTTAATGCAACTCTAGGAGTAAGAAGTCTTTCTGCTGCTGAATCACTTGCTAAATTTGTAAACATAATTACTTTGTTTAAAGTTCCTGTTTCCTTAAACAGTCGTTGAAAAAAGATGTAATCATCCATTGTTAACCCCATCGCACCAAACACAATTGCGAATTTTTCATTTTCATCTTGTTTTGTAATTTTGGCTTGTCTTATAATCTGCCCAATGAGATGATTGTTTGGGAGACCTGCTCCTGTAAAGATTGGAAGTTTTTGACCTCGAACCAAAGTGTTCATGATGTCGATAGTTGAAATTCCAGTTTCAATATAATTTCGAGGATAGATTCTTGAAGTTGGATTAATTGGAGAACCATTTACATCTCTATAATCATCAGAATAGATACTTGGTAAACCGTCTTGTGGTTCTCCTAGGGAATTGAAAAATCTTCCAATCATACTTTCTGAAACGAATAATTGCATGGTTCTTCCAGAAAATTCTGTCTCAATTTTATCTTTATCAATTTCGTATGTTCCTTGATAAAGCAAAATAATTACTCTTTCTTTTTCAATAGCTAGGACTCTTCCTTTCCTGGAAGTACCATCATCTAGATTTACTTCTAAATATTCTCCCATTTGAATACCCGATACTCCTTCGACCACAATTAGTGGTCCTCGAATTTCAGAAACTCCCCTTACTGTTATTCTAGCCATTTTTATCCCCTAAATCCATATTTAGCACCAAGTTCTTCCATTTCTGAGTGGATGTAATCTTCAATTTTATTCAATTGCATAAGATTGTCATTAGGGACATCTTCTTTCATCCTTTTCAAAATCTGAACTGATTTCAATGAAGTAATTAGTGAAATTGGACAGCCATTCTTTGTCAAGATACTTGCTCTACTATAGAATAGCAGAATTAATTTCATCATTCTCATCTGTTTATCAATTGGACAAAATGAATCAACAGGATGGAACGCGCTTTGTTGAAGGAAACCATCTTTTATGATGTTTGCAACTAAGAGAACAAGTTGTTCATCAGTTGGTAAAGCTTTTGATCCTATTAGTTCAACAATTTGCTGTAATTCGTTATCTTGTTGCAGAATTGTAAACATCTCTTGTCTATATCTTCCCCAGTCTTCTAAGCCTGTCTCTAAGGCCCATTCTTCTATAACTTCAATATATCCTGAATAACTCGTAAACCAGTTGATAGAAGGGAAGTGTTTTCGGTTAGCTAAAGTGGAGTCCAACCCCCAAAATGTTTTAACAAATCTTTTAGTGTTTGCTGTTACAGGTTCACTGAAATCTCCGCCTGGTGGAGATACAGCAGCTGTTATGTTTATGGAACCCTCTCGATAAGGCGAACCTAATGCTACAACTTGACCTGCTCGTTCATAGAAGTCAGCTAATCTAGCTCCTAAGTAAGCAGGATAACCCTCTTCAACGGGCATTTCTTCTAGCTGGCCTGATATCTCACGAAGCGCTTCTGCCCAGCGAGACGTAGAATCAGCTGTGAGTAATACGTTCAGACCTTGATCCCTAAAATACTCAGCCATTGTTATTCCCATATAAATTGAAGCTTCTCTTGCTGCCACCGGCATATTCGAGACATTCGCAATCAGAAGAGTTCTATCCATCAAAGGATTCTTGGAGTAAGGGTCGATAAGTTTGGGGAATTCTCGAAGAACATCAGTCATCTCATTCCCCCGTTCTCCACAACCGATGTAGATAACCACATCGGCATTACTCCATTTGGAGAGTTGATGTTGCAAAATTGTTTTACCAGTACCGAACCCTCCTGGAATCGCTGCTGTTCCCCCTTTAGCTATTGGGAAGAACATATCTATTATCCTTTGTCCAGTGATTAAGGGTTCATGAACAGGAAGTCTTCTCAGATAAGGTCTAGCTACTCTTACAGGCCATTCCTGCATCATTGTTAGTTCGGTCTTGGTTTTATTATCTTTCTTTAGAGTTATAATAGGCTCAAGGATTGTAAAATCGCCTTTATCTTGAATTTCAATTAATTCACCATGTGTGTATGGAGGTGCTATAATCAAACTTTCAATAGTTTTAGTTTCTTTAACTACACCGAGTTTATCTCCACCATGGATCAAATTACCTTTTTTAAGCTCCTTATTTGGAATGAAGGTCCATTTCTTAGCTCTATCTAATGCGTTTGTTTGAATTCCTCTTTTTATAAATACTGAATTTGTTATTTTTTTAATAACTTCCAAAGGTCTCTGAATTCCATCGAAGATATTTGTTAACAAACCTGGACCTAATTCAGCGGAAAGAGACTTACCTGTTAGGAAAATGGGATCATTTATTCTAAGACCTTCAAGAGGTTCATAAACTTGAATAGTTGCTAACTCATGTTCTATTTCTATTATCTCACCAATGAGTTTTTCTTCACCAACAAAAGTAATTTCTCCCATTTTGTAGGATTTCAGACCTATAGCTTGAACAGTAGAACCCTTAATTGAGACTATCCTAGCATTTTCTACTGTTGCTTTAGTCATTACCAGAGAATATTTCTTGTCAATTAAGTATTTTATTGTCTGACTGTCTGACGAGATAACATAAAGCTTTAATCATATTGGGATAAGTGTATACTAATGCAAGAATCTGATTTAACTAACAAAGTTTTTGTAATAGGTGCTAGAGAGACCGTACGAGGTTTTAACTTAATTGGTGTTCCTGGAAAAGAAGCTTTGGATGCTTCAGAAATATTGGAAACATTGGATGATGCATTAGAGAAAGATTATGCTTTAATAATTATCTCAGCTTCAGCTGCATACACAATTGAAGATCAATTGGAAGAAATAAGATTGGAGACTCTAACTCCCATATTGGTTATATCCGATGTAAATCTCAAAGTTGATACTAAAGATCTCGAGAAGAAGTTTAGAAAATTCATTGGGGTTCATTAAAGAGAGTTTTGAAGATTTGGGTGAAAATTGTGAAATCTTCATCAGTAAAA
>CAZPXJ010000099.1:0-11082 GCA_964590855.1 uncultured archaeon | reverse complement strand
TTACATGAGGACTAAATCTAATACCACCATTATTTGGAAGATTTTCATTGTGGTGAACTCTGAAACCTGTAAAAATCTCTACTCTTCCATCATCCATAACTACAGGAAAATTGGATTCAATAATTCTTATAGGGTGTTTAAGTAGTTTGAGGATATTCTCATCAATATTAAGAATCTCGCCTACTTTTTCTAGTTGTTTGACAGCCATCTCCCAAGGATCGATAGTAATCTCTTCTGACATGAGAAAAACGAAAATTACTACAATTTAACCTTTTTCAATTGTCAGAAAATGAAATTGTGAACTCAGAATAAAGATGTTAACCAATTTGTAACAGGATCCAAAATTACATCAAAGTAATCCATCACGAAGTATGTTACAGCTCCTAAACTGATACCAAGGATAGTACCACAGGTTATATCAAGGAAGTAATGGATTTGTAAAGCTATTCGTCCATAACACACACCGATAGCCCATAGAAAGAAGATCCACCCAAATGCTGGATAATAAAGAGTCATGAACATTCCTGTTATCCCCATCCTTGTAGCATGACCACTAGGAAAACTATACTGATCTCCGGTTGCAATATATTTCAGAGCTACTTCTTCGTCTGGTCTTTTTCTCTTTGTAATATATTTGATTATTGTTGATGTTAAACCGCCTATTCCTATAACAAGAAGCTGAAAAAGATTATCAGATGGGTGTTTGAAAAACACATCAAATATCATGAACAGAATAGAGATGAAAATCCAAGGCTGAGCATTGCCTGAAAGAGCAAAGAAACTTGCTATGGTTAGCATTTTTGGAGATGTTTCTCCCATTCTTTTGGACACTTTCTTATCCCACTCATCAAGTTTCTTGAAAATCTCTGCCATTAAAAATCAACATCCCAGCTAAACATATAAATCTTCTTTTAATCATAGAGTTTTTTATTTTCGTTATAATATTTTCGAATTTCGGTCAATTGATGAGGTTTATCAGCATCCATAGCTGTTTCAGCATCTTCAGATAATACTGCATAAACTCCCTTTTTCACTTTGAAAATTCTACGATTAACAGTTTTAACAAATTTAGTAATTGAAAGACGTTTAAGTAGATACTGTATTACTGCAAAAGGATTTAGAACTAATAGTTGTGCAATGACATTTTTGCGATGTTCAAACAAATCATCTATTACTTTTTTATGAGGAAGCATTTTTTCTATATCAATTATAGTTAAGTCACTTCCACAAACCTGAAATTCTTTGAATGTAGCATAGGTTCTATTTGATTCTGGAAATTTAGCTTCCATAACTTCTTTTCTTACGAAACCATAATAGAAGAAACCATCTAGAATACCATCAGAAACTTTTTTACAATTTTCAATCTGATTTGAAATGATCTTTGCAGTGATTAGGGGGCTATCACTTGTGAGTAAAATAGCTATTTTTGAATGATTTTTTTTCTTCAGAATATATTTGTTATAAATATTGATACACTTATCGAAAAGACCACTTTCATCCTCGTTGAAAATCACTGGTAGATCTGTTTTCCATTCTTCTCTATTCATACCACTAATATATATATCGCCTATTTCTTTACATTTTAGACATTCTGTGACTATCCTTTCTAGAAAAGTCTTATCTCCCAGTTTGATGAAAGCTTTCTTTTTTACATTCTCTAAATCACAAAGTATTGTATCTCTTTCTGATCTTCCTGCATAGATGATTGCGTTATATTTTTCCATCTATTGTACTCCTATAATTTTTGAATCACTGGTTCAATCTTTAGTTTCTTCAAAAATTCTTCATATTCCGCACGTGTAAGTTCTCGTTTTTCTCCGCTAATGGCGACAATAACTGCTTCTAGAGCATTGGTACCGAAAGACCTACCTTCAATTCTTGGAGTAGAAGTGATAATATATTTAACTCCAATATCTTTCAATTGTTGTACATCATCAGAAGTGGTTGTATTTGTAACAAGAATCTTACCTTCCATTCTATCTAAAGGCATATTTCTTTTAATAAATAGATAATCTCCAGCTATCCATTTTGCTCTATCAAAATACTTTGTGAAAGAAGGTTTGTTAACTTCTTGTTTTTCTCCTGTAGGATATAACATACTAAAAGGTAATCTACTGACTAAAGGAAGTAATAACTTCGCAATTCTTTTGACACTTTTCATAGTATGAAGAGCTATACCCAATTGGAAACCCCATAACAAATCTCCAAAAGTGATCTTCTTCTTATCATGTCCTACAAAATCCCAAACACTTTCAGCCTGATGCCACCTATCTACTGCACACATAACTAAAGATGAACGGTCTTCTTCTACCTCTTCAGGTAATTTGCTTTCGATATGTTGCATGATATTACCTTCTAAGGTACTCTTCATACCTCCTCCATCAACCATCGGAGTCTCTTTTACATTTGCAATTAATTTCTTCCAAACATCTCTAATCTTGTATAAACTATCTTCTCTCCTGAGATACAGATCTGTTCCTCCGATACCAAAAGCATCAACTTTACCGTCAAGACTTTCAATCAATGCTTTATACTTCTTCATATCACCATTGGTACCAATTCTTTCGACAATTACAGTCTCATTTGCTAAAGTATATTCTCTTTTATAATCTCTTGATGAAGAACCGAGAGAAACAGAAACAACATGTTTACTCATAAATCTCGCCTTTAGATTAAACATACTCATTTATAATGTTTTTCTGTAATAATCTGCAAGACTTTGAAGAAGCGAGTTTTTTTTCGTAGAAATAGTTAAAAACTCTAAACAATATCTCAATCAACCGGGTGATTTATTGAATAGCATTCCTATTCTAGATGAAGTAGCCAAAAAGTTGAAAGTTTCAGCTGATGATATCAAATTTCATAAGGATTTAGCTGGTACTTCTACAGCAAAAGTTTCAGAAATATCCTGGGGAAAATCTAAAACAGGTATTCTCAAACAAAACACCACTAAAATAGAATGGATAGTTTATTCAAAAATTGCTCCTAAACATAAACTTCCAATTCCCAAAATTTTAGCTATATCTCAATCTGCAGATGTTCCTTGGATTTTGTTAGAAAAGATACCTAAAAACATCCATCCAAAAGACTGGAAAGAGGAGAATATCGTTTCAGCTCTTAAAGAAATAGCTAAACTTCATTCTAAATTCTATAATATCACCGATAGTAAGGAATTTAGTGGTCTTCCCAGAATAGATGCAGAAGAATGGAAGTCAATAAAATCAATTCTCCAATCAAATATCAATAAAGCTTTGAAAATAGCTGAACATTATAAAGGAAAAACCCCTTTAACAAAAACTGACATAGAAGCTGTTAAGAAAGACTTGAATTCTAAAACCTTCATAGATAATCTACTTTCAGCGGGAACAACATTGAGCCATGGAGGAACTTGGACCTACAATTTCTTGCAAACTAGTTCAAAAACATATCTTCTAGATTGGCAAGAATGTATAATTGCTCCGCCTGCTTGCGACTTTATTCATTACTATGATCTGCTTCCATTTCAAGCAGAAGGTTTCAGAGTCAAATTGAACGACTTACCTTTTACTTTCAAAGAACTTTTAAAAATCTACATGGATGAACTCAAGAAAAACAAAGTAACTATCAAACTTGCAGATTTCAAACAATCTCTACGTGCAGCTGTATCTTTACAAATAGCGCGTATATGGTGTCCGATGCTCAAACCTGATGTAATTTACCTAAAAGGTGGAAGATACTATGTCTCACGATCATTAAGACTTTGGCCATCTAGAAAAGCAGTCAGGCAGCATTTCACTGACTTAATGGGAATCAGAAATTTGAAATAAAGTTTCAATACATATTTTTTTAGTTTATTTCTACAGCCAAACTCTTTTAAAGAGCTTCTCTTCTGATTTGTCAATGAATGATTTCATGGATATACCTATCTTGTTATGTAAAGAAGAACAGAAAAAACCAATTCCAGCAGATTCTGATTTAGTTTTTGGGAAAACATTTACCAATCACATGTTTTTCATGCATTATACAGATTCAAAATGGAATAACCCTCGGATCATCCCTTACCAACCATTTGAAATGGATCCCGCTTGTGCGGTTCTTCATTATAGTCAAGAAATATTTGAAGGGATGAAAGCTTTTCGTCATCCAGATGGTTCAATTTGTCTGTTTAGACCTCATGAAAATGCTGAACGTATGAATCTTTCAGCTGAAAGAATGAGTATGCCTAAAATCAACAAAGATCTCTTTGTCAAAGCTATAGCAGAACTTGTTCGAGTTGATAAAGAATGGGTACCTAGTTCTCCTGGTACTTCGCTCTATATTAGACCAACGATGATAGCTTCTGAAACATTTCTAGGTTTAAGACCAAGTAATGAGTTTTACTTCTATGTTATTCTGTCCCCTGTTGGTCCTTTCTTCAAAGATGGATTCAAACCTACAAAAGCATTTATAGCTGTCGATCATGTTCGAGCAACTCCAGGAGGAACAGGTGAGGCGAAGACTGGTGGTAATTACGGTGCAACATTATTAGAAACCCAAGAAGCTAAAGATCGCGGATATCCAATGGTTATCTGGCTTGATTCCTTTGAACGCAAATATGTTGAAGAAGGAAGTGGTATGAACATAATGTTTGTTGTTGATGAGGAAATATACACCCCTCCATTACGAGGAACAATCCTTCGAGGGATTACCAGAAAATCTGTTCTTGAACTAGCTCAGAATCTTGGCTATAAGACTCATGAAGAACGATTAGATATAAATACTCTAGCAGAACAGATAAGAAGCGGAAATTGTACAGAAGCATTCTTTGTTGGAACTGCTGCATCAATCACGCCGATAGGTGAGATCCTTTTCAGAGATGAAGAGTATTTAATCAACGATGGAGAAGTTGGTCCGATTACAAGAACATTATATGATGAACTTGTTGGGATACAAACTGGTTTAAAAGAAGACTCTTACAAGTGGACATACAAAGTAGTATGATTTTACGGAAAGAGTTAATTATTACTCTTCTTTCCTCTTTTTGTGACTGATATTTCTAGCTTAATTGATAAAATTCTTGAATTTAGAGACGAAAGAGATTGGAAGAAATACCATACTCCAAAAAACCTTTCTTTATCTTTAATAATAGAAATTGGGGAATTGTTTGAATTAATTCAATGGCAGAGTGATGAGGAAATAATCAAGGAGATTTCTAGAATCAAACCCCAACTAATAGATGAATTAGCAGATGTTTCCATATATTTATTCTTACTCGCTAATGAACTAGGTGTAGATTTAGAAAAAGCTATTCCGGAGAAATTAGCAAAATCAAATTTAAAATACCCTATAGGATTAACTGATGAGAAGATAAAATGGGGAAAAAATCAAAAATCAGCTGACTAGTGCGCCCCAACGTTTTGTAAGAACATATGTTCTAACCCTTCCGCCTGCATCATACTTTACATCGAAGAATTTTAGTTCAAGTTCATTTGCAAGTTTATCTATTTTTGCAATAGGCTTACTCACATTCTTCTTTAGTATGTTTTTCCTGAAGAATCTAATTCCTTCTTTTACAAGAGCTATGGGTAAAAGAAATATGGATTTTGGATAGAACTCACCTACGACTATTAGTTGTCCATCTCGTGAAAGCACTCTTTTACATTCTCTAAGTAGTAGTAACTGTTGTTTTCTTTCCAGTTTTCTTAAGGAAAATATCACAATAATGTTGACGAAGATTTTGTTTAGTGATGCAAGTTTTTCGATATCAAATGGTTTTAAATCGATTTTCTTTAACTTCGATACATCTTTCACTTCAGATTCTGAACTAACATATGTTGAAGAATTTTCTCTCGCAGTTACACTCGGAACTTTCTTTGCAATTTGAATTGCATATTCGCCAATTTTTTCTCCAATAATGAGTGTGGGACCTATTTTCAGTTTTTCTTCAATCCAAGAGTAAATTTGTGGTAAAAATAGGTCGAGGTTTACAGTCTCTTTCAATTTTGTAGAAACTGTTTGTAAAGTTCCTTGAGATTTTTCAGCTTCGCTTTCCTCGATATCCACTTCTTGAGTTTCTACTTTCGGAATTTCTGGTACTATTGGTTCTTCCATCAAACTCACTTTTGGATTTTCATTTGCCATTCAAATGAAGCTTCAAGAATTTCATTTTTAGTTGGTAAATCTTCTTCTCTTTGTCTTTTAAGCATTTGACAGAATTTTTCCATTTCATAAAAAACTGAACCAGAAATACCTATGTTCATCAATTGATCTTTAGTTTTAGTTAGTAAAGCAGCAACATCTTTTGCATTTTCTAGATTAACTTTAGAGATAATGGATAATCTCTCTCTTAGCTTGAGTATTACTTCTTCTGGATTTAAACTTACAGTCACACTAGAGGAAAATCCTTCTCTCATGACCTCTAAAACCTTAGTTTGCGCTTCATCAAGAGAATTGGAAACATTATTGCTAAAATAATATGTTGCTAATCTAACAGCTATTTGTTTTAATGCAACTTCCAGATCATTTTCTTCTAAATCTGGGATATTATGTAACAACCCCATGCGTATTAGAATTAGGTCTCGATTTTTCTTTGCATAAGACATCTCACTTTCTGAAAGAATGTCAATGCCATGTAACCTTTTAACTAATCCACTAAAACTATCTAAATCCATGTTGATGATATCTTCTTGAGTAAGATAAGGTTTAATTTTTTCTGTAATTTGCTTCCAAATAGGTTCGTCTTCTTCCTCATCAAAAATAGATTCTTCGTTACCTAGATTACTCATATGGAGTTTATCGTCCTTAAAATATAAAATCTTTTGTCTCCATGTAACCATGAATATGTCATTAACTGATTGCTTTTTTCATAAATCTTTTATGCCTCTTAGGAAATAAGTAGTACCATGAATGTCTATCACATAGTACGCAAAAGACTAAATCCCGTCAAAGAACCATATAAATTTCTTAATGGAGATGTCTATTTAATAACCACTACAACCCACATCTGGATTTGGCTAGGATCAAAATCCTATGCAGATGACAAGGCTGTTGGTGCTTGGACGGCTAAAGTTGTCGAAGAAGAAAACAAAGACCTTATTATAAAAACTGTTATGGAAGGGGATGAACCTGAAGAATTTAAGGAATTACTTGATTTCACTGTTGTTGAGGGTGACACTCCTGGATTCTTGAAACACTTTGAACTGAAAAAGAATATCGATTACAAACTTCTACAAATAATCCAACAAAATGATGGAACGATTACAACTAAAGAAGTCGATATCAAATACAAGAATCTTAAATCCAACGATTCTTTTGTTTTAGACGCATATGATGAAATCTATGTTTGGATAGGTAAGAAATCTCAAGTTAAAGAAAAATATGAAGCAGGCAAGATTGCAAGAGCACTTGATGTGGAAAGAAAACGTCGTCCCGTTGTTTTTACATTTGAAGAAGATCAAGAACCTAAAGGTTTCAAAGATTTAATCGAAAGAATTGCAAAGAAAGATAAAGAATTAGAAAAGCAAAATTAATTTTCTTTTCAATTTTCCACTCTTTCTATTTTCATTTATCATTTCCTATCCAGAAAGATATAAATATTTCAAAAATTCTAACCAGAAGTATGACATTGGAACCGGGGGATACTATAGATATATCTAGATTAACAAGAGATCAACAAATTTTGCTATATACTATAGATTATCTCACAAAATGGGTAAGGGGAGGAGATCATTATTTAGAAACTGATAATGAAAAAATCTGGGTAAAAGAACTCCCCTTATGGGCAGTTATTTACTATCAGATAGTTAAGGGTACGTATGAAACTTATGATTATGCACCTACATCCATCCAATTCTTTGGGCGAAGTAGTTTTACTGTCAATTTATCTTATGAAGGAGTTGACGACATAGAAGATCTCAGAGAACTAGATATCTTAGAGAAGATCAGATTAAGCACCTCACAACATGGTTTTGTGACAGCTTACCGAATTACGGATTTAGGTTTTAAATATCTAGCCGATATACCTGAAGATGTTCGAATAGAGGTACATAATTTATTCTTTTGTAAACACTGTAAAACTCATTTAGACTTCTTTATGAATTTGGGTGATGAACCAGATATCAAGATTGATTGTCCTGAATGTGATGTATCAGATTTCGAATTAGAATTCTTAGAGAGCGAGGATGTGAGTTACATTTCTAAACCGTATTTCCTCAGAATAGCAGATAAGTTGGTGAAAAAATAGAATGAATTCAAAAGCAGACAATATTAAAGATGAACTCTCAGAGATACTCTTTATCAAGCATCCTAAGATATTTGTTATAGAATGGTTACCATTTGACTCTAACCAACTTAGAGAACTCAATAAGAAGCTAGATATCGAAAAAGGTGCTCATAAGACTCTTCTTACAGGTCTAATTGATCAATCTCCTGATGTACCAATTTTCACCTCTAAAGGTAAACATACCAAAGTACTGGTAAATGATTATGAATTAGATAGTTTTGTAAATCTTGAAGCTCAAATTGATTTACCAGAAGAAGAGGGTATAGTCCAAATTGAGGAAATGGCAATATTTATTTCTAAATCAGGTTTTGTTGTATACTCATTAGATTTACGTGAAATTGAAGGGCAGAACAGCTATATGTCGCTTGATAAGCTTACAAGGGTTGTTGCAGATATATCTCAAGATAGTTCGCTAGTTATCGATAGTCTACTGACAGAATTTCAAAGACATTTCCTAGAAATAATATTTGGAAATCCTATGCATAGACCTAAAACAATCTGTTATATCGGAGAGGATATCAACATCCGATATGATGATATCAAAGAATATTGTGATGGAGAAGATTGTGAAATTGAGATTGCACAATTAATAGGAGAAGGACATAAACCCTATCAGATGAGTTCTAATTTATTCTTTAAAGGAACAAGAGGAACTTTGGGTGTAATCGAGAACTTTACAGTAGATAATGAATACCAGATAACCTTTTGGGGAATCCAGCATGCAATAAGTACCTTTGTTGACTGTTTCATGTCTCGAATCTGGGAACTCTATGACCAATCAAACAATATTAAAAAATTGGTAGAAGAGGCTGTAAAAGGTAATACTGAGGCACTAAATAAAGTCCAAGAGCAGATAACATTACTTACTAGTACAATCAGTCTAGTTAGCCAAATACAAGAATTTCTCAAGGACTCAACATTCGATCTTTTGCAAATTTACAAAGACAATAACATAGCAGATTTAAATGATTTTTACGAGGTTGAAAAGGGCCTCAATATCTCAAGAGAGCGAGTTAAAGAAGCAGATAAAATTATTCATGGTCTCTTAACCGAACTTGAAGGTATTAGGAATTACATTTCTACATTATCTGAAATGCAGATGAGAAAAATGAACAAAGCTATGACTAGAAATACTAAAAGTATGAATCAAGTTCTTCAAGCAAATACGAGAACTGGTGAAGCAATTGATATGATAGAATTGATTCTAGCAGGAAGTATAATTCTTGAGGTTTTTGCATTTGCTGTTGGAGAGTATAGTGCTACTGACACTGTTTTCGGTGGTCTTATGACCCAATATGGTACTCTTATCATGTTTGTAATTAGTTTAGTTTGTTGGATAGGAATCGTGATTTATCTAAGATGGAGCAAGAAAAGTATGGAACGAAAAGCTCTCAAGGATTTCACCATTAATATGACGTTAAATCAAACAATAAATGTTGATAAATTAAGTGACTATATGTCAGAAAAGGAAATTCTCACTAAACATGTAGAATTTGATAGAGATAATGTCATAGTTAGTTACGTCTGGGATATAGGAAAAGATCCAGATTTGAAAAATCTTGATGTAGACCATGTTAGTATCACTTTCAATGAGACAAGTGCTCTGTTACTTAGTATCGAAATAGAGACCAGTGAAGTTAATACAGATCAACAAAAAATGATTGAAATGATACTAAATGATATGAAATCAAGTGGAGTTTTAGATATCTAGAACTCTACCTTTATATTTTTTTAATCAGTTAGATTTATTTATACTTCTGTAATAATAAGCAAGTATGGCAAGGAAACTATCGATTGATTCATCAAATTTAATCAAAGATTTTCAACTTCCTGGTGGAGATTTAGTTCATGTTTTAACAGGAGTAGATATGAAAATTAAAAGAGGGGAGTTCATAGGTTTACTTGGACCATCTGGAAGTGGAAAATCAACTCTGTTGAATATATTAGCAACACTTGAGAGTATCACAGATGGAGAAGTAAAGGTTGCAGGAATCAATCTTCACGAGACTAGTTATAAAGATAGACTGCAGATTAGAAGAACTAAATCTTCTGTTGTGTTTCAAAACTTTGCGCTAATCCCATATCTCACTGCAAAAGAAAATGTTAAGCTACCAATGAAACTCAGGGGAGAAAGTGAGAAGGAAGCTGAAAGTAAAGCAATAGTTTATTTAGAAAGTGTTGGACTCTTTGCACGAATTGACCATTTACCTGAAGAATTAAGTGGCGGAGAACAACAACGTGTGTCGATTGCTCGGGCTCTAGCACACGAACCAGATATAATTTACGCAGATGAACCAACTGGAAACTTGGATACAAATACCGGGAAAGATATCATTGCTATTTTCAAGAAGCTATCAAAAGAGAAGAAAATAACGATAATAATGGTAACACATGATACGTTGAGTGCAAAAGAAACGGATAGACTCTATATCCTACAAAAAGGTAAAGTGTTACAAGAACAGACTACGATTTTAGACAAAGAACATGTTAGAGTTAAGGAGGGTAAAAAATGAAAAAGCTCAAAAAACCCAAAGTACTCTCTTTCATTGGTTTCTCCTTTAAGTCGATGATTTCTAATAAAAGAAGGAGCATTTCTATAGGTGCTGGGATGATACTTGGAGCAGCGATTTTCTCGAGTATCTTCTTCTATGGATCAATAATCAATTCTATTACTGTTCAAGATATGATCAATAATGTAGAAGCAGAAGTTACTTTTCGTCCTGTAGATCCTGATATTGAACTAACTCCAGCTGAGATTGCTGATATAATTATTCAAGAAGAAGAATTTCAGGAAAGTGTAGTAGTTTATGGACGTCACGCTCATTACGACAAGTTTAACCGAG